>NZ_KV824234.1:225510-264570 GCF_001816025.1 Hafnia sp. HMSC23F03 | reverse complement strand
CACCGTGGCTTGGTTGGTTGCCGTTCCGTTAGCCACAGCACCGCTGGTGATAGTTAGGTCATTGACTTTGGCTGAGCTGCTGTCGGCGACAAAAGTGCTCGGCTTAGACAATGCGCTGCCGCTGGCCAGCGTAGCGGTTACATTAACCGTCTGCGCCTTGGTATCCGTAAACTTCACGGTGGTTTGACCGTTGGCATCGGTTTTGGCTGAGGCACCGAACACGGCTGAGCCATCCTGCGTCCACGCCACATCCACACCGGACAGTGGGTTGCTGTTGGCATCGACCACGGTCACCGTGGCTTGGTTGGTTGCCGTTCCGTTAGCCGCAGCACCGCTGGTGATGGTCAGGTCGCTCACCTTGGAAGAGGCACTGTCAGCCACAAAAGTACTCGGCTTAGACAATGTGCTACCGCTGGCCAGCGTGGCGGTCACATTGACCGTCTGCGCCGTGGTGTCAGTAAACTTCACGGTGGTTTTGCCGCTGGCATCGGTTTTGGCCGAAGTACCTAACACGGCAGAGCCGTCTTGAGACCACGTCACATCCACACCGGACAGTGGGTTGCTGTTGGCATCGACCACGGTCACCGTAGCTTGGTTGGTGGCGGTTCCGTTAGCCACAGCGCCGCTGGTGATGGTTAGGTCACTGACTTTGGCTGAGCTGCTGTCGGCGACAAAGGTGCTTGGCTTAGACAATGTGCTGCCGCTGGCCAGCGTGGCGGTCACATTAACCGTCTGCGCTTTGGTATCCGTAAACTTCACGGTGGTTTGACCGTTGGCATCGGTTTTGGCTGAGGTGCCAAATACGGCGGAGCCATCCTGCGTCCATGTTACATCTACACCAGACAGCGGATTATTGTTCGCATCCATCACGGTCACCGTGGCTTGGTTGGCTGCGGTGCCATTGGCGATTGCGCCGGTGGTCACGGTAAGGTCACTGACTTTGGCTGAACTGCTGTCGGCCACAAAGCTGCTGGGTTTGGACAGGGTGCTGCCGCTTGCCAGCGTGGCGGTCACATTGACCGTCTGTGCCTGAGTGTCAGTAAATTTCACGGTGGTTTTGCCGTTGGCGTCGGTTTTGGCCGAAGTACCGAACACGGCAGAGCCGTCTTGAGACCACGCCACATCCACACCAGATAGTGGGTTGTTGTTCGCATCCACCACGGTCACCGTGGCTTGGTTAGTTGCCGTTCCGTTAGCCACAGCACCACTGGTCACTCTTAGGTCACTGACTTTAGCGGATGCACTGTCAGCGACAAAGTTCGCTGTCGCCGTCTTGGTGTTTCCATTCTCTAGCGTTGCTGTTAGTTGGGTTGTTTCGGCTACCGTATCCGTAAAGGCAACGGTCAGTGCGCCTTGAGCATCGGTCTGGAAGGTTTTCGCCGCTTTGGCTGCTTTCGCTTTTAGCGCCGCACCAAAAATAACGGTGCCTTTATCGGCACTTAATGACACGTCAGCATTGCTGACCGGTGCACCATTGCCATCTTTGACAGTGATATTGACCGTATTGGCGGCCGTGCCATTTGCAGCACTCCCATCCTTAGTGACCACCATCGTATCGATAACATTGCTAGCGGAGTTCGAGATGAAATGTCCTTGCTGTGACGCGCTCTTATCGCCGGCCGTGGCCGTCAACATAACGGTACTCGCCGTGGTTGATGTAAAGTCAGTGGTGACCTGACCGCTGGCGTTGGTGGTCGTTTGCGTGCTCTTCAATGTGGCCGGTGCATCAACACCCCATTTCACCTGCGTATTAGCGATAGGGCGATTGTTAATATCCGTGACGGTGGCGACGGCATGGTTAGGCGTTTTACCATCGGCCACGCTGTTATCTTTGGTGATTTTCAGCGTGATATTGCTGACCGTTGCCGCGTTAAACTGGCTGTTTTGAGTCGCGCTGACCGCGCCACTTTTCGCGGTGACTTGTACCGATTCAGGGACGGTGTTGGTGAAGTTAACGGACGCCATACCGCTGTTATTGGTCACCGACGTGCTGGTCACCAGTTTTGCGGTGCCGCTGGTAGACCATGTAATCGGTGCATTACGTACTGGCTGACCGTCTTTATCCGTCGCAAACACCTGTGCCGTGTTGGGGGTTAAACCATCGGATGGACTGTTATCCACGGTGACTTGCAGGTTGAGATTGCTGACGCTCTGTTGGTCTTTCTTCTGATACTGCAGCACGATTTGGTTATTACGCTCAACCAAATCATAGCGGCTGCCGGCTAAACTGCGCTCAAGACGAACGCTCTCAGGATCAATTTGATAAGCCCATGGGCGGCCAAGGTCATAACGGAGATTGACTTGAAACTGGGTATCATCCATCGAGTCTTGCCCGCGTTTGTAGTTAACCGCGAGCTGGACTAAGGGGATTGGGGTGTAGCTCAGACCGGTGGTGACGGCTGAGGGGTTACTTTGCAAATGGTCAGTATCAAATAGGGCGACTTTATCGCCGTAGTATTGTTCATACATCAGCTTAGCGCCGAGTTGCGGGTAGGCTGGAAGGTAGCCTTCAGCACGTACGTCGTAACCATCAGCCGGTTTTTCATTATAATCGTTAAAATCGCGCGACTGATGCCACTCGGTGGTACCCACATAGGTGTTGGCCGACAGTTTTAAATTATTGGTCCAGGCTTCTGCCCCGATGCCAATACGGCGGTTCTTTCCAGTAAAGTCATCATCAAAGAAGACGTTGCCGCCAAACATCCAATCTTCGACGTAAAAAGTACGCACGCCTATGCCCATATTGCCAGTGACACGACCATCAGGCGCGCGCAGGCCGAGTTGGGTAAACAGCATGGATTTTTTATTGTCATAAAGTGGGGCAAGGAAATCGATGGCGCTGTCGTCCCAGTTACCGTTGTCATCCACGTTAAGCTGAACGCGGGCGGTACCAAACTGGCTCAGCCACTGCTGAGCTGACGAAGAGGCGTAGCCAGTGGCAGCAGATTTTGCACTGCTGGCCACCCCTTCGGCACCATTGGAAGACAATGAACTGGCGAGGCTGCTCATGGTGTCGCCATACGGGAGTACAGGAGTGTCTTTTGTTGTTGAACTGCCATTTCTATCAACGGCAAAAGGAGAGAGGTTAGTGCTACTCGATGATGAACTCTGTGCTATCGCACTGTGAGGCAATGCCGATACAAGAGGAAAAAGGACTTGCAATAGTATTTGTAACCAAGCGAAAAAACGAAATAATTCGCTTTTTCTAATAGAGAAAACCTTTTTCATCCTAAAATCCAAAAGAAAGTTTAGTTGTGATCATTCAAATCTAGTCGCTATTAGATGACTTGCTAGAAATTAGTCCGATTTTTTATCAATGTGGTAGCGCTTCATGGTGGCAGTTTGTTGTTATATTGTCGGGTAGTTGAATGGTTTTGTGTGCGCCCAATGTATTCATGATGTTCCGTTTGCAGGTAATGCTTGTTGCACTTTTAACGTGCTTAAGCATTTTTCGATATCTAATAGCGGTTTTGAAAAAAAATATATAAGAAAAACTTTACTAAGGCCTCCGCAGTACTTATTAAATATAACGAACCCTCACCACCAGTAAGCATCAGGGCTCAGCAACGTGGTGCTGTCTGGTTCAAATCATCTCTGCCAGAAATCGAGTTAAATACTCAGGGAGATATGCTTAGCATCATGCAATCACAAGGGAAGGAATTGCGCTGGTGTTAATCTGTTATGTACTGGTATTTATATTTTATTTGTGCGGCATTGTATCTATTGCCAGCGGGAGAGCAATATCAACACAAGTCCGTTTTTGGATTATTTAATAGTTTATGGTCTATTTGTGGATAACGGCTATTTACCACGTGAAAAGTCAGTGTTTCAAATCGGATTATTGTATATTTCAGCGATTTTCAGAGGGATGCATTTAACGGAAGAGCGGAATAGAGGGAATTGGAAAGACCCGAATATCTCATGGTGAAGTGAGATACTCGGGCTTAAGAACTTACTTAATCACACTGAACTTTAATGGCCAAACCACCGCGAGAGGTTTCGCGGTATTTAGCATTCATGTCTTTACCGGTTTCGTACATCGTTTCGATAACTTTATCCAGAGAGACGCGTGGCTCAGAGGTTCGCTGTAATGCCATGCGCGACGCGTTGATCGCTTTAACCGATGCAATAGCGTTACGTTCGATGCAAGGAACCTGAACCTGACCCGCAACAGGGTCACAGGTCAGCCCCAAGTTGTGTTCCATTCCGATTTCAGCGGCGACGCATACTTGCTCTGGGCTACCGCCAAGCAGCTCGGTCAGGCCTGCTGCGGCCATTGAGCAGGCAACGCCCACTTCACCCTGGCAACCGACTTCGGCACCTGAGATGGACGCGTTCATTTTGTACAGTGCACCCACTGCGCCGGAAGCTAAGAAGTAACGCACAAACACTTCTGGCGTAACAGGTTCGATAAAGTGGTTATAGTAGGCCAATACCGCAGGAACGATCCCGCAAGCACCATTGGTTGGCGCTGTAACGACGCGCCCGCCAGCGGCGTTTTCCTCGTTAACCGCCAAGGCAAACATATTTACCCAGTCGATAACGGTCATTGGATCTTTGTCATATTTGTCGGTCGTGACCAACATACGGCGTAGGGCAGAGGCACGACGCGGTACGCGCAATGGCCCCGGCAATAGACCTTCGGTGTTTAAACCACGATCGATGCAGGCTTGCATGGTTGCCCATACGTCACCAAAGTAAGCATAGATCTCTTCTTTGGTATGCAGAGCTAATTCGTTCTTCATGACTAAACCGCTGATAGACAGGCCGGTTTCTTTGCAATGATCCAGCAGTTCTTGGGCTGAATGGAACGGATAAGGTACGGTAACGCCGCCAGCCTGATCTTTGCCGAAGTGTTCTTCGTCAACGATAAAGCCACCGCCGATAGAGTAATAGGTTTTGTTGTAGATCACCTTGTCACCGGCAAACGCATGAATTTGCATGCCGTTTTCGTGCAGGGACAGGTTGTCGCTGCGGAAATTCATTCCGCCTTCACGTGGGAAATCAACCTCATGCTGGCCATTAGCCAACAGCAGGCGCTGACGTTGCTCGACGTCGCGAATAAAGCCCGGGATTGCGTCAATATCAACGGTGTCAGGCATGTTGCCCGCCAAACCCATGATGATCGCAATGTCAGTATGATGGCCTTTCCCCGTCAGAGAAAGAGAGCCATAAACATCGACGGAAATGCGCGTGACAGAAGGTAGCAACCCTTTATCAATCAGATCGTCGACAAACTGTTTGCCGGCTTTCATCGGGCCCACGGTATGTGAACTAGAAGGGCCGATACCGATCTTAAACATGTCGAAAACGCTAATCACGTTGGGACTCCTTAGTAGACATTGCTCTCGTGAGAACACGGAGTGCTCTGTGAGATGCTGTCTTTATATAAAAGTTATTATACCCGTTATAGGGTACAGACTGCGGATAACGGATTTGCCACCGTTGGTCCGTGGTTTTTTCTGGTGCTTTTGCTCTAACGTCCAATGCTTTTGCTGCCGTGGAAGCAGGTTCACATTATAAAAATTAATGTAACATTTCGCATCATGGTCACGTCATGATAAAAACGCGCCAACAATAGCCGAACTTTATGGGTGACGCACGTCCAATCCTTCATTTTATCTATCTCAAACGCAAAAAAATCGATTAACCCTACATCGGGTAAGGATTGGCCGCGTATTTATGCGACAAATACTTCTTGTTTTTACCGTACCTTCAGCAGACCCAAACAGGGTAAGTTGAAAAAAATCTCGCTCTGTACATCTCGCATTTCATAGTGACTTATCAATGATATTGCGGCATATGCCAGATAAATCAAGCAATGGCGGGCGAATTTACCCGTATTTACCAAAGGTTATTATGTTTACTTTAGTCGATCACAGAAAAAAGAGAGTGACTGGGATCGAGGAATCCCTAATCAGCCTGAATGAATACGCGAACGCACGAGGCTGATTTAGCTTTGGATTAGTTTTTTTGATGAAAACAAGAGGCGAAGTATTCGATTGCTACCTGAGCTAATGGACTAGCGATGAACCTGCTGGGCGAGACGTCGAATGATGGCTGCCGTCATTCCCCAAACAAAAAAACGTTCATACCACGAGAGATACACTCGGTGGCTGTGGCCGCGGCGGTGAATGTCGAGCGCGTGGTAGCGGGAGAGCGCGAGAGCTTCATGCAGCGGCATTTCAAATACTGCGGCAACTTCGTCCTCACTGGCGATTGGCGTGATATCGGCTGGCAACAGACCGACGATGGGCGTGACGTGAAAACCGGTGATGCTATCTACCGCAGGAAGCTGCCCAAGGATATGAACAGATTCCGGCGGCAGTGCGATCTCCTCCTGAGCTTCACGCAGGGCGGTGGAAATCAGCGAACCGTCAGTGATGTCGGCCGCGCCGCCAGGGAAAGCAACTTGACCAGCGTGTTTGCGTAGATGGCTAGATCGCTGAGTTAATAGCAGCGTGGGCCGTGGGCGATTGACTATCGGGATGAGCACCGCTGCCTGACGTAGGTTATGCCCTTCATGGGTCGGTAAGGGGGACTGAAGCTGAAAGCGTGTCACAAACTCAGCGAGTTCAGGGCTAAGCTGCATCATGCCAATACCTCCACATTGCCAAGGATCGGCAAGATTTTCCCTACTTTGTCGAAGGTTTCCTGATACTCAGCGTCAACCTGACTGTCGGCCACGATACCGCCGCCAGCCCAGCAATGTATTTGGCCGTTTTCGGCTAATAACGTGCGAATGGTGATGCTTGTGTCCATATTGCCACAGCAACTGATGTAGCCAATGCTGCCACAGTAGGCATTACGCCGGTGAGGCTCGAGTTCCTCGATGATTTGCATGGCACGAATTTTCGGTGCACCGGTGATAGAACCGCCAGGGAAACAGGCGCGCAATAAATCAGTCGCGTTGAGCATTTCTGGCAATGTAGCCGTGATAGTGCTCACCAAATGGTGCACTGCGGGAAAAGGCTCAACCACAAACAGTTCGGGCACACGTACGCTGCCGGCTAGCGCGACTCTGCCAACGTCGTTACGCATCAAATCGACAATCATCAAATTTTCAGCCTGATCTTTCTTCGAATCAGCCAGCTTCTGCGCTTGCATTTTATCGGCCTGTGGATCGGCTAAGCGAGGCAGGGTGCCTTTGATGGGGCGCGTTGAAATCTGCTTTTGTTCCAATTGCAAAAAACGCTCGGGAGAAACGCTTAAAATCGCGCTGTCCGGCAGGCGGATAAAGGCAGAGAAGGGGGCGCGATTTTGCGCATTTAAGCGTACAAAGGCTTGCCACTCGTCACCCTGATAGCGGGCACTAAAGCGCTGAGTGAGGTTAATTTGATAACAATCACCGGCGTGCAGGTAGTCGTGAATTTGGGCAAAACGTTGGTCATATTCGGCTTTGGTGAGATTAGCCTGCCAGCCAGACGTCAGTTGAAAATGTTTCGGTGGCTGAGTTGTCTGACGGCTCAGCCAGTCAAGCCGAGACTGCGCATCACCGTGGGCCAGCAGCGTTAAACGCTTGAGTTGGTGATCGGCAACTAACGCCCAGTCATAAATGCCGACCGCCATATCCGGTGTAGTGAGATCGGCGAGAGCTAACGCAGGCAAGGTTTCGAAACGGCGTCCGAGATCGTATCCCCATAGGCCAACGGCACCACCACAAAACGGGGTGTCTTCTTGCTCACACATTTTTGGGAGCAGTCGCTGTAGCTCTTCTTGCACGAGAGATAGGGGATCCTGCGTGCTGTAACGCACTTCATTCTGCTCTGCGATAGCGGTTTGTTCACCACGCGTGGTTAAGGTCAGAATCGGCTGGGCAACCAAAATATCAAAACGGTTATGCGGATGGCTAGCCCCGCCTGAATAAAGCAACATCGCCCACGGTTGCTGCGCAATTGGCGCAAAATAATGCAGGATGGCATCCGGTGTATACTTTAAATCAATGCGTGACAGCGAAGCAGACGATGAGGTAGTGGCATTCATGAACGATAGATCACTTTTATTTGTTATGCAGGTTTAGCCTGTTCAAGCATATATAAGGCGATCATAAGACTACCATAAATCAGCGGCAAGATTAGGTGTTAAATGGCCATGCAATGTCTAGGCTTGTGGCGGGTTTACGGCTATACTCACGCCCCCGTATTAACATTCAGCAGCAGGAGTTATTGATGAACAGCGGAATGCCAGCGTTATCACATACAGAACAGCAAGTGGCTGCCGATCGCATTCATAGACTGATGGAGCAAGGTATGAGCAGCGGTGAAGCCATCGCTCAGGTCGCCGCGGAAATTCGCGCCAACCATACCGGTGCACATATTCAAGTCTCGTTTGATGACGAAGACGAAGATTAATCAGTAAGAAAGCGGCGCGGACTCCTTTCCGCGCCCTATATTTTATCCCTTCACCACAACGCTATTGCTCACCTGTTTAGCGAGCGCAATGGCTTTCTCAACGGTCTCATCATAGGCCAGCGCTACCCCTAAACGACGTGTGCCGTCAATTTCAGGTTTGCCGAATAATCTCAGCTGTGTCTGCGGTTGCAGTGCATTGCGTGTGTTGTCAAAAATGACATCGTTGCTGTGCAGGCGGGGCAGGATCACCGAAGAGGCGCTTGGACCAAATTGGCGGATTGCGCCGATAGGCAAGCCGAGGAAAGCGCGCACGTGCAGCGCAAATTCTGATAAATCTTGAGAAATCAGTGTGACCATACCGGTATCGTGCGGGCGAGGCGACACTTCGCTGAAAATGACGTCATCACCGCAAACAAAAAGCTCAACGCCAAACAGGCCATAGCCACCTAACGCGGTGACCACTTTACCGGCAATGTCGCGTGCTTTTGCCAATGCGATATCGCTCATGGCCTGTGGTTGCCAAGATTCGCGATAGTCACCGTCTTGCTGGCGATGGCCGATAGGGGCGCAGAAGTGTAAGCCGTCGCAGGCGTTAATTGTCAGCAGCGTAATTTCAAAATCGAATTTCACTAAGCCTTCAACAATAACTTTTCCTTCGCCCGAACGCCCTCCTGATTGCGCATACTGCCATGCCGGTGCCATGTCGTCGGCGCTACGGATCAGGCTTTGTCCTTTACCCGACGAGCTCATCACCGGTTTGATAATGCAGGGAAAACCGATTTCCTGTGCGGCCTCATTGAACTCGTTTTCTGTATTGGCAAAACGATAGCGGGAGGTAGGCAATTGAAGTGTCTCAGCGGCAAGACGACGTATACCTTCGCGATTCATAGTGAGCTGGGTGGCACGGGCACAAGGAACGACTTTTTGACCATCGTGTTCAAGCTCTACCAGCATCGACGTCGCAATCGCCTCAATTTCCGGCACGATAAAGTCAGGCCGTTCTCGTTCAATCACCGCCTTTAGCGCCTGAGCATCAAGCATGTTAACCACGTGGCTGCGATGTGCAACTTGCATAGCCGGTGCATCGGGATAGCGGTCAACGGCGATGACCTCGATACCTAAACGTTGGCATTCGATAGCCACTTCTTTGCCTAATTCACCAGAGCCCAACAGCATGACGCGGGTAGCATGTGGACGCAGCGCGGTTCCAATCGACAACATAATTATCATCCTAAGTTCGAGCCAAAAAGTCAGGCGCAGTATATACGAAAACGTTTGCGTGGTGGCATTCGATTCTATTTAGCCAATGAAAAAAGAACAACAAATGCTTTTTGCCAGACTCGGCAGCGTTTTTTTAGGCAGATAAGTTGACTCATAATGCATAGCTGGCTAATTATTATCATCTGTTATTAGTTTGCCATTCAGATTATTGATAAGGAATGCAGTTACAAGGCTTAAAAATATATTTTTCAGCGCGAAAACCTTTCGGTTCGTTGAAAGTTTATTGTTTATTTGTATGATGAATATATTGTATGATGATTGCAGTCTTAGGTGGGGCAGGATCCCCTCCCTATGTTGAATTTTGGTAGACTGAAAACAGTTATGGCCGCGCAGCAGGAGGGTTGGTGCGGTATAGGGGATGTAAGCAATGAGTTCGACATGTGTTATTGATTCAGAAATAAAAGCAGATAACTGGTACCGAATCGCTGAGGAAATGCTTAGCCAAGCGGGGATCACGATTAACGGAAATCAACCACAGGATATCCGAGTCAAAAATCCCGAGTTTTTCCACCGAGTGTTACAAGAGGGGTCTTTGGGGCTGGGCGAAAGCTATATGGATGGTTGGTGGGAGTGTGATCGCCTAGATATCTTTTTCCAACGTATTTTAGCCGCTGAGCTTGATACTCATTTGCCTAAACATTTCAGTGATATTGTGCGTATTGCTTCCGCGCGTATTTTTAATTACCAAACTCGCAAACGGGCATGGATCGTAGGCAAAGAGCACTACGACTTAGGCAACGATCTGTTTTCTCGTATGCTCGACCCCTATATGCAGTACTCCTGCGCCTACTGGAAAGATGCCGAAACGCTTGAACAAGCTCAGCAAGCCAAGCTGCGGATGATCTGCGAAAAACTTCAGCTCAAACCGGGAATGAAGTTGTTGGATATTGGCTGTGGGTGGGGCGGATTAGCACAGTTCGCCGCGCAAGAATACGGCGTTTCTGTACAGGGCGTAACCATTTCTGCTGAGCAGCAGAAAATGGCTCAAGACCGCTGTGCGGGGCTCGATGTCAAAATATTGCTACAAGATTACCGTGATTTGGATGAGCAGTTTGATCGCATTGTATCGGTAGGGATGTTTGAGCATGTTGGGCCTAAAAACTACCGTACTTATTTCGAAGTGGTGGCTAAAAATCTGAAACCAGATGGATTATTTTTGTTGCATACCATCGGCTCTAACCAAACCGACCTTAATGTTGATCCATGGATTAATAAGTATATTTTCCCGAATGGCTGCTTACCTTCAGTGGCACATATTGCTTCGAAAAGTGAAGATCTGTTTGTTTTAGAAGACTGGCACAATTTTGGCTGTGATTATGACCGCACGCTAATGGCATGGTATGACGCATTCCAGCAAAGCTGGCCAGAGATTAAGAATAACTATAGCGATCGTTTTTATCGCATGTTTACCTATTATTTGAATGCCTGCGCGGGTGCGTTTCGTGCGCGGAACATCCAGCTATGGCAGGTGTTGCTGAGTCCGAAAGGCGTGGAGGGCGGAATTCGCGTTCCTCGCTAAAATGCCTTTAAGATCCGCAGCGTGGCTGCGGATCTTTTTGCTTATAATATGAGGCGGAAAAAATGATGATAGATTCTACATCGCATCGTTGATGTTGACTGCTTGAGCACCCCCATCTTAAAACCAACCCTATCGCAATTGACTCTTTTTCACGTTTTCTGGATACCATCATAATGGTATGACGTTATATTGTCTTATTTTACAGCTGTCGCTGGGTGCTAGGTCAGCCTATTTTCTCAACAGTGAAGTTATATTTGTGACACGCATCTCGATTTTATTTGCTAATGTTTTTGCTTACCGATAAAAAATAATGTAAGACATGCGATTTTATTTTATTCTATTGATTAATAATGCTTTATTTAAATTTTACGATGGTTGCATAAGCTAATATTTAGCAATTAAAAGAAACGAAGGAGATATAATCTGAAGCATTTAAACTTTGCTCATTTTCGCTATGAAATATTTGCGCTAAGCATGAAACTATGCGTTAATAGCGTCGCCTGAAAACTCTGCGCAATGGTCTTAGATTTGATCTACCCAATGCTTAGATTTATATATTCACTTATTTTTGGATGGGTGTTTAATTATCTCTCAGCAAGAACAGGTCTTGTCAGTTACGCAGGGGAATAGGTCTACCATGCCCTTTAAGGGCAAGCAATTTTAAGTAAAGGAAAGTTCAATGAGCAAGAAAACTGGTCACGTTAAATGGTTTAACGAAAGCAAAGGATTTGGCTTCATCACTCCTGCTGATGGTTCCAAAGATGTATTCGTCCATTTCTCTGCCATCAAGAGTGACGGCTTCAAAACTCTGGCTGAAGGCCAGCAGGTAGAATTCGCCATTCAGGACAGCCCACGTGGCCCGTCTGCGGCTGATGTTATTGCGCTGTAATTAAGCTGATATTATCATGCTGACAAAACCCGCCGCGTGCGGGTTTTTTGCATTTTAGCCTCAGAATGGATCCAAGCAATGACTAATGAAAATATTACCTTTCAGTTCGCAGAGCCCCAGCATCTTACCGCGCTGGCTGAGGTTGAACGTTTAGCCGCTGAACAATTTCCTGCTGATAGACTTCCTGAATCGTTACGCCACACAACGGTATCTGCTGAGCGGTTAGAGACAGCTCAGCGTGCGCAGAATTTGTGGGTAGCCCTTCGCAATGAGAAACCGATTGGTTTTGTCATGCTTGAAACTCATGGAGAGTTTGCGCTTTTAGCGGAAGTGAGTGTATTACCGGCATTTAGCCAACGTGGCATTGGACACTATTTAGTTGATCATGCATTGGTTGCCGCGCGTCAGCGTGGGTTCAGCGGGGTAGGGTTGACCACTTTTCTTGATCTACCTTGGAACGCGCCTTTTTACCAAAAAGTTGGCTTCACGTTAGTCGGTGATGAACAGTTCCCCGTTCTGGAACAATTTCTGCGTGAGGAACGCGGCGCTGGCTTAGTGCAGAGAGTCGCGATGTATTATTACTTCTAGATTTAATCCTAGGCGTTATTTCTCGCCCTCATCAATTTTGCAGTAGAAGATAAAAATACATATACTGATTTTATATACAGTATGGTTGGAGTGATTTATGTCCGTTGAAATTCAGTACGTCGTCGTTCGTGATGGAGTTGAAAAAATGACCTTTGCCAGTAAGAAAGAAGCTGATGCCTACGATAAGATGCTCGATCTGGCCGACAATTTGGGCGAATGGCTGAAAATGTCACCTTTGGATATTGAGGATGACACGATAGAAACGCTGAGCTTTTATCTAGCCGAGCATAAAGACTCACTCTCTCAATTGCTGCGTGGGGGCTCACTGGCGTCGCTAAAAGACACTGAAGAAAACAAAAAATCCGAAAAAAAGGTTAAAGTTGCGATTGATAACGCAGCCTAGTGTTTTAGTTCACATATTATTTACTTCTCTGGATCTAGAATGAAACGTGAGATAACATTTTATAGCCGTTTTGAATCTGACATCTTGTCAGGCAAGAAAACTATCACCATTCGCGACAGTAGCGAATCTCACTTTGAGAAAGGAGAGGTGCTCAGCGTCAGTCGCAATGAAGATGGACAATATTTTTGCACGATTGAGGTTGATAGCGTCACTCCAGTACTGATGAACGAGCTGACAGAGGTTCATGCGGCAC
Source organism: Hafnia sp. HMSC23F03 (assembly GCF_001816025.1). NCBI lineage: Bacteria > Pseudomonadati > Pseudomonadota > Gammaproteobacteria > Enterobacterales > Hafniaceae > Hafnia > Hafnia sp. HMSC23F03. Next base: position 251,286 of record NZ_KV824234.1, on the reverse strand, counting down.
AAGAGAATATGACACTGGGCGAGCTGAAGCAGGTTATCAGCGAGATTTACCCAGGACTGAATGAATTGTATGTGATTAGTTTTCACATACGCTAGCACGCCGTGTCGCGTTCAGCACACAGAGCGTGCGTTCATACGATGGAGTAGTCGGCAGCGGTGAGGAAGAGCTCCGCGCTAAAGCTTAAAGAGGATCTAAGATGAACAAAATTGTGTTAAGTGTGACTGGGCTGGTATTTGCCTTTTCTGCAGGTGTCGCTCAGGCTCAACAGAGTGAGCAGAGAGTAGTGACGATCGCAAATTGTGAGCAAACCACGGCGACTCAGTTGTCTACGATGGTGAAAAACGATTTCTTGCAAAACCGCCTGCCACGCTGGGCCGATGATAAAAATCTATTAGGCACCAGCACCCCTGTTGTGTGGGTTAATCAGGATCAGGTCACTCAAAATGGAAACGATTGGCAGCTTTTGCTGACGGTTCGCGGTACTAAGATTGATAAGACTTATACCGTAAAAGTTGATTGCAAAGCAGGCAAACTCGAATATTCTCATCCGCAATAAATTTGTCGGTTCATCATTGGAAACCTCTTTATTAATAGATAAAGAGGTTTTTTTATATTCTAGCAAGACGGTAAAACCCTACAGGTACTATGTATTAACCTCGCGATATAACCGCTCAATCATTAAATTCCTTTGTTATAGCTCTAACGCTGAAACTTTAAAATAGAAAGCATAAAGAAACATTTTTGACTAGTAGATCGCTATAAACAACAAATCTTGACCTGAAAATTTACGTTATTGTGAAATCTAAGTCTGAAAATTTTATTTATCAGGATAAAAGTGCTAAATTCATGGTTTCTTTCTTCAAGAAATATCATGTAAAATAGTTTTGTCTTAAAACCTATCTTTTTGAAAAGTAAAAACTATTTGGTCAATTCTTGACGAATTTATATGCCATGTGTTGGTTGTTAATGGTTTTTACATGTTAGCGCATTCTCAGAAATGGCCTATTTAAGTGTTCGATGTGATGGTTGATAGTGGTTTTAGTCCGCTAATTTTTCAACTTAATGCTGATAGTTGTTAGCAGTAATCAATACTTATTTTATGATTTTGTTTAAGTGTCTTGAGATTAGAGAGAACTAATCTGAATGCAGTTAAATCAAGCATCACTTTATTAATAATTAGATAACAAAATGAATAATAAGCACTATAATGTTTTGGGAATGCCAGCCCCAAATGTTTCTCCTTTGGAATTAGAGATTGCGCTGCAAGCAGCGTTGCAATCGGCCTTCACAGAGCATGAGTTTTATTTAGATTACCAGCCACAGTGTAATATTAAAGGCACATTGCTCGGAGCAGAAGCCTTAGTGCGTTGGCACCATCCACAACAAGGTATCCTGAAGCCCTCTGATTTCTTAGACTCACTTGAACGCTTTGGTTTGATGCAGACATTAAACCTTTGGCTGATCGATCAGGTATGCCAGCTGCTGCAGCACTTACATCAGGCAGTTTCATCTGATTTGGCCTTGTCGTTTAATTTGCCACTCGCACAGCTTTACACTCAGGATTTTATCGATCAGCTCGCTGTTTATATCGAACGCTATGCAATACCTGCCGATAAGTTGGTTATTGAGCTGTTGGGCAATAACGAACTTTTTAGTGATGAGATCATTCTTGCGGAATTAGCACGATTGCGCGCATTGGGCGTCGGTTTATCCATAGATCATTTTGGTGAAGACTATCAGTTATTGGCACTGCTAAAAGATCTACCGCTGACTCAGATAAAAATACCCGGGGAGTTAATTCAGGCGCTTGCCAAACCTGAGGCGAGTCAATTGGTAGAACATCTGATCCTGATCGCCAGCGCGCTGAATATGAATATTGTTGCCGAACATGTTGAAACCGCTGAGCAGTTTAAGCAGTTGGAAGAATTGGGATGTCCGGCGCTTCAAGGCTTTTATCTGTTTAGCCCAATGAGTGAAAAAAAGTTTTTAATTGTGAGTAAACAACTCACCGAGATCCGTAGGTCGTATACTGATGTTGATAAGGAAGCGTTTTGTCCTATCGACAACAAGCGTTAAACTTTCCGTCCCGCACATCGGCGATAGCTTCATATCCGCCGGACAAGTAGGGCGCATGAATATTCTTGATCATTCATTCGTCAAGAATTAGCGCTATTGAGTTACGAAGTATCAGATCACAGGCGGTAAGTGTACACAATGAATAAAGCACCGGTTGCAGCAAAACATCCGCACGTCATGGAAATTCATGGCGACACTCGAACCGACAATTACTATTGGCTGCGCGATGATGAACGCAGCGATGAGGCGGTTCTTAGCTATCTTAAAGCTGAAAATGCTTACACTGAAGCCTGTATGCGCGGCGAAAAACCACTCCGTGAGCGGTTGTTAAATGAAATGGTTGAGCGCATTCCGCAAGAAGATGAATCGGTGCCTTATCAGCGAAATGGCTATCGGTATCAGTCTCGTTATAAGCCAGAGCAGGAATATGCGCTTTATGTGCGTCAGAAGACTGATGCTGGAGAGAACGCGGAATGGGATCTGCTTGTTGATAGCAACGAACGCGCGCAGGGGCATGATTTTTACGCCTTGGGTGGCCTTGAGGTTAGCCCTGATAATCAACTGATGGCAATCGCCGAAGATTTTCTTTCACGCCGCCAGTATGACATTCGCATTAAGCGCTTAGGCGACCAGAGCTGGTACGATGAAGTGCTGGAAAATACCGCCGGCCATTTTGAATGGACGAATGATTCAGCCTCGCTTTACTACGTGCGTAAACATCCGCAGACGTTGCTGCCCTATCAGGTATATCGCCATCGTTTGGGCACTTCCGTGGCGGACGATCAGCTCATCTATGAAGAAACAGATGACACGTTTTACGTGGGGCTAGAAAAAACCATTTCTAATAAATATGTCCTGATCCATATTTCTAGCACGACTACGTCTGAAATATTGATGCTGGATGCGGATGATACCGATGCAACGCCGCAGACGTTCCTCACTCGCCGTCGCGACCATGAATATAGTCTCGATCATTATCGTGATACGTTTTATATCCGCTCGAACAAAGACGGTAAAAACTTTGGCCTCTACCAGTCGGTTTCTGCCGATGAGAAAGCTTGGCAGCCGATTATCTGCGCGCGCGATGAAGTCATGCTTGAAGGTTTTAGCCTCTTCAAAGATTGGCTGGTGGTGGAGGAACGTGAGCAGGGGTTAACCCATCTACGTCAGATTCACTGGCAATCTGGCGAGGAAAAACACATTCGTTTTGACGATCCCACTTATATGACGTGGCTGTCGTTTAATCCAGAACCGGACACCGCACTGCTGCGCTATGGCTATTCATCGATGACTACGCCAAGTTCTGTTTTCCAGATTGATTTGGATAGCGGCGAGCGAACGTTGCTGAAGCAACAAGAAGTGAAAAACTTCGATTCTGGCGCATACCGCAGCGAACGATTATGGGTTTCTGCCCATGATGGAGTTCAGGTGCCAGTTTCCATCGTTTATCGTCAGGATATGTTTAAGGCGGGGCATAATCCCGTGCTGGTTTACGGTTACGGATCCTATGGCAGTAGCATGGATCCCGCGTTTAGCATCAGTCGTTTGAGCCTGCTAGATCGTGGTTTTGTTTTTGCGTTGGCGCATATTCGCGGTGGTGCCGATCTCGGTCAGCAATGGTACGAGGACGGTAAACTGCTGCATAAGCAAAATACGTTCAGCGATTTTATCAGCGTAACGCAGCATATGGTTGATGAACAGTACGCCAATCCTCAGCAAGTGTATGCCATGGGCGGTAGCGCCGGTGGTTTACTGATGGGAGCGGTGGTGAATCAGGCTCCTCAACTCTATCACGGGATAGTTGCTCAGGTGCCTTTTGTCGATGTTGTCACGACGATGTTGGATGAATCCATCCCCCTGACAACCGGTGAGTATGACGAATGGGGCAACCCAAATGACGCTGAATATTATCACTATATCAAGCAGTACAGCCCTTACGATCAGGTGAAAGCCCAAGATTATCCGCATATGCTGGTGACCACAGGGCTCCATGATTCCCAAGTACAATATTGGGAACCCGCCAAGTGGGTGGCAAAACTGCGCGATATGAAGACGGATAATAATCAGCTGTTGTTGTATACCGACATGGACGCAGGGCACGGTGGCAAATCAGGGCGCTTCAAAGCCTATGAGGATATTGCCTTGGAGTATGCTTTTATTCTGGCCTTAGCCGGTATCCATCAGTAAATTTTAATGCCTATGCTTTCGAGCGTGATATCGCCAAATGCATAGGCTTTTTTATTGGACACTTTTCTCTATTCGCAAGGATCCCCCGATGCCTTTTCTCTCAATAAACGACCGTCAAATACACTATATCGATCGCGGTGAAGGCTTGACGTTGCTGCTGGGTCATAGCTACATGTTTGATTCAAACATGTGGGCGCCTCAAATCGAGGCGCTAAGCCAGCACTTTCGCGTTATTGCACCTGATTTATGGGGACATGGGAAGTCAGACCCGCTGCCGCAATCGCGGCGTTCTCTGAAGGATTTAGCGTGCGACCACCTAGCGCTCATGGATGCACTAGACATCAAAGAATTTGCCATCGTAGGCCTTTCCGTTGGGGGGATGTGGGGCGTTGAGCTCGCGGCGATGGTTCCTGAACGTGTGCGAGCCTTGGTGTTAATGGATACTTTTGTTGGGCTAGAGCCTGAAGTGACATTCAAAAAGTATGATGCGATGCTTAATGCGATCGAGGCGGCTGGAAAAGTGCCTGCTGCATTAGTTGAACAAATTGCACCCATGTTTTTCCGCCGCGAACCCTTGCCGCATTTAGTTGAAGCATTAGCCGCGCATTTGAGTGATATGTCAGAATCGGCTTTACGCCAAAGTATTGTGCCACTAGGGCGTATGATATTTGGCCGCGGGGATAGCTGTCCGCTGCTTGAAGAGCTCGAAATGCCCGCATTGGTGATCACCGGTGAGCAAGATGCGCCAAGGCCACCTCTAGAAGGCTATCTGATGGCTGAATTGCTGAATTGCAAACAGCTGATCGTTCCACAGGCTGGGCATATCTGTACGCTTGAACAGCCAGAGTGGGTCAACGACGCCTTGCTGAATTTCCTCGTCCCGCTGAAATGATGGGGCGTGATGATAGAGCAGTAAAACTCGGCTGATTTGATGCCTTTGCGAGATAAAAGAAGGGGCCATTAGGCCCCTTATTGCATTCACATATTGTCTAGATTCGTTAATTACCGAATTAGAACTGGTAAACAATACCCAGTGCAACGATGTCATCGGTGTTGATGCCAGCGTTTTTGGTGAAGCGGTTGTCATCCAGCAGGTTGATTTTGTAATCAACATAGGTAGACATGTTTTTGTTGAAGTAGTAAGTCGCACCAACATCAACATATTTCATCAGATCTTGGTCGCCATAGCCGTTACCGAGGTCTTTACCTTTTGACTGCAGGTAAGCAACGGATGGACGCAGACCGAAGTCGAACTGGTACTGTGCTACGATTTCAACGTTCTGAGATTTGTTAGCAAAGCCATAAACGGCATCTGGACCGCTTGCAGAGAAATCACCGAAACGGTTAGCGTTATACGCCTGAGTATACATAGCTGCTAAGTATACGTTGTTAGCGTCATATTTCAGACCACCGGTGTAGATGTCTGCTTTATCGCCATGACCCATAATGTTGTTATATTTTCCACCTTTACCACCGCTATTCTGATCATTTGTACGATCAGATGAGGAGTAAGCTGCTGCTGCGCTAATACCCCAGCCCAGATCGTAGGACAGAGACATACCGTAGCCGTCGCCGTTCTGACCCTGAGCGTCACGGCCATTGTTGGATTCGGTTGGGCTATCGTTTTTACCCTGATACTGCAGAGCGAAGTTCAGACCGTCGACCAGACCGAAGAAGTCGGTATTACGGTAGGTCAGCATGCCGTTACCACGCTGGAACATGAAGTTATCAGCACCGTAGGTATCGCCACCGAATTCTGGCAGCACGTCAGTCCATGCGCCGACATCATAGATCACACCGTAGTTACGGCCGTAATCCAGAGAACCGAAATCGGCAAATTTCAAACCAGCAAAGCCAACACGGGTAAAGTTGTTGTTATCTTGGCTTTCAGTGTGGTTCAGGTTGGCTTGGTATTCCCACTGGCCATAGCCGGTCAGTTGGTCGCTAATCTGAGTTTCACCTTTGAAGCCGAAACGAACGTAGGACTGATCGCCGTCAGAACCGTTGTTATCGGAGAAGTAGTGCAGACCATCTAATTTACCGAACAGATCCAGCTTGTTGCCGTCTTTGTTGTAGATCTCTGCAGCGTTAGCTGCGCCTGCAACTAAGAGTGCAGGGATGATTACTGCCAGCAGATTACGTTTCACTATGATATTCCTTCTTAGTTTTTTGACCGGCCAAGGTCAGATATATGTGCCACTGCTTATTTATGTTTTTTTACACTTGCTGCGTGAACTTAAGTGCGTTCCATCAGTCAAAGTTCACGCTACAAGCATAGCCTAATAATATGTTTAATGCGCTACAAATAAAAAGTGCAAATACGACGTTTATTTATATTTTATGGTAATTAAATGTATTAAAATGTAAATGAGACTGAACTAAATATACAAACCCGCGGGCGAAGAAGCTGTTTTTTCCTTTTAAAAAGATATCGTTAAGTGATAATTCATATGCTTGATGTTTTCTGAAAAATGATAATTTTCCAGCTACCACACAAATTGCAAATTGAAGTGAAAATTATGATGTATAATTAAACCTCATCATTGTTACTGCATTTTTTTACTGTGTCTTAAGATTCTTTTTAAGCCGAACCTCTATTAAGGTTCGGTTTTTTTTATCTTTTATTTATAAAAATATATTTAAAAACAATGCGTTAGTTATTTCTCTGGTGATGGACGCCTCATGGTGGATATATTGGCGAGATTGTTTTTCATGGTCTATAATTAAGAATTGCTTGTCTAAAAATGCTGTTTTTAAATTTGTTTTTGATTATTCGTGCGCAACTTCTGTATAGGCTTTTTCAGTTTTCCCTCCACCTTTGTATTTAAAGCATTCGCTTGTTTTAAAAATAACGCTTTTGATTATTCATGCTAAATCATAAATGTAGAGCACGTATTGTTAAGAAACTACGGTATCGATATAAAAATAAATCAATTTGTTCATTGTTTAGCCCATATCAATCTGAGGCGGACAGCAAGAAATAGAGTGGATATTTTTCGGTGGGAATATGGTCGGAATGGTGTTTCATTATTCAGTCGCTACGGATTATTTTCACTGGAATAAGCCTAGCGACAGAAATCGTTTAGGGTGAAATTGAGTTAGACCGAATCAACTGGCTTGATAGGGGAGGTGGAAAAATTTGGGCAACAAAAAACCCGCCGCAGCGGGTTTAAGATACGAGATACGTCTACTTATTACTCACCATCGGGATGTGCGCGTTTTGCTCTCTTCTCTGCGCGTTTCTCTGCAGGGCTCTTCAACGGTTTCTTCTTCGCATTCTTTTTGCTATCCATTCCCTTACTCATTTTGGCCTCTCTTAACCGTAGTTAGGTTGGTATGCCTGTTAACTAAAGCTCTCTGAGACCAAACTTGCAAGCACCATTTTGTATAGATAGTTCAATTGTATGATTTTTAAGGTGTTATTGATCTGGTTTATTTCGCAGTGAATGTACCAATACCAAGGTAATGTCGAGTGACTAGCAAAACGTAAATAGCAAGTTGTCATTTTGTAGCAGATAGCATGGTAATGAACTGAGTGAAAATGTAAGATTAAAATCAATATGCTAGCGTATTTTCGGTGTTCAAACCAAATGCGTGAGCTCAGTGTTACCGATTGGATTTATCTTCACCTGCTTCTAACAAAAGGAACGCAACCGCCATGAAATTGCTCAAATCAACCCAAATACATCTTTCAGGACTCTGCGCCGCGCTGCTGCTGAGCGTATCACCTCAGGTTTTTGCACACGCGCATCTTACCGAGCAAACCCCAGCGGCAAAAAGCGTGGTGAGTGCACCCTCAGAACTGACTTTTGTGTTTAGCGAGGGAATTGAACCCGGCTTTAGCAAAGTAACGGTGGTTGGCCCTGAAAAGAAAAATATCACCACCGGTAAGTTGTTGGTGACAGGCGCCGATAAAACACATGTGTCAGTGCCATTCTCCCAGCCGTTGGAGCAGGGCGAATACAATGTTAACTGGAATGTGGTTTCCGTCGATGGGCATAAAACTAAAGGCGAATACACCTTCTCTGTGAAATAAGGCCAATCATGAGTATTGCGGCTCTTTATGTGTTATGCCGCTGGATTCATTTTGCCAGTGCATTACAGATATTTGGCCTAGCGCTGTATGTTGGGTGGATCGCTCCACCCAAGTTGCGTAACGGCTTAGAAAAGCAGCTTAGTCCATTGCGTGGCGTGTGTTTAACGCTCTGTGCATTAAGCTCTTGGCTGATAGTAGCATTGCAAGCGGGTCTGATGGGGGACGGTTGGAGCGATGTCTTTCAGCCTATGATTTGGCTCGCAGTGATGCAGACAACCTTTGGTGATGCGTGGCTGTTCCAACTGATATTCTCTTCATTACTCTTGGTTGCACTTTGTCTGCCGGCTGTTATGCGGCGTGGAATGCTTATCCTGTTGGCTGCCGCATTGCTTATTACCTTAGCAAGGACAGGTCATGCCTCGTCAGAGCAAGGCGTTCTCGGTATCGTCCATCGGCTGAACAACGGTGTTCACTTGCTCAGCGCAGGATTCTGGTTTGGTGGCTTAGTTCCGTTTGGGTTATGCATTAGAGAATTACAGCAAAACACCACGGCGAAAAATTTCGCTATGGACGCCGTGATCCGTTATTCACGCTGGGGCCATTTGGCCGTGGCATTGGTTATCGTCACGGGGATGGCGAATGCTATTTTGATATTAGGTCATTGGCCGTTGGACTTTAATTCTCTCTATGAGCGTTGGCTGTGGGGGAAAGTCTTGCTGGTGGCCGCGATGGTGTCTATTGCACTGTATAACCGTTATCGCGTCGTGCGCTCTATTGGCAGCAATCGACAACAAGCTTTTATACTGCTGGCGCGTAATGCGGCGGTAGAGTGGGTATTGGCGTTGCTGGTGTTGGCGGCGGTAAGTTTTTTCGCAACACAACCGCCAATTTAGATAGGATAGTCTCAGCTTAAGATTGAAAGATTGTGGAATTCTGCGATGAAAAAACGAGTTGTATTGACAGGAATATTGGCTATTTGGGGCTGTACCGTATCAGGCAGTGCTTTGGCGGCCCGCACAGTGGAAACCGTGAGCAAGGCGCAGTTTGGTAAACAATGGGCTTTTGTCAAAGAAGAAGTGCAATTGCAATGTACTAAAGATCATGCGTTGTTTGTGATCAACGCCAGTACGTTGGCGCAGTATCCGCTCGATGAGAAAGCGGCAGAATTGGTCAAAACCAAAAAAATGGCGGCTCAGCCGCTAGATACTATCCTGCTAGATGACCCAGAGAATGCGGGGCATAAAATGAGCGTGGCTCCTTTCATTGAGCGTGCGCAGCAACTTTGTCAGTAGATACTGTGGCTCATCTGAACCAAATGAAGCGGCAACTAAGCCGCTTCTTTTTGTTTATGGGAACGGAATTATGTTAGGTGGCACCTGCCAGCGTGCCACTGAGTGTGATTTATGCTGCGGCTGGCATACCGCATAGTTTGGTTAAACTTCGAGCGCCAACCATGACGGTGGCAACGTAGGATTGACGGCGGGTCACAACTTCCACCGCGATGAGTTTATCTCGATATTTAATATGGTAAGTAGAAGGCCATCCTTGACGGGCAAGGCCATAGGCTTTGGCATGCTGATCGATCGCTGCATGCGCAACAACGAGGTGAGAGAAGTTTGTATCGCCTTTAATGATTCGCTTCATAGAGGCTCCGTAATACATAAATCCATCAAATTATTAGTCTGTCAGTACTAAGCTGACCTCTTTGTTATAGCACCAATATCAATAACATTGCAGCATGACTTTTTTATGACACGATCCTGATCGGCTTAAATCAAGCGATTTGTTTATTTATTAATCAATTATCTTGTATACATTAGGCAAATAGTTATTGCTGTGACAAAAAAGGATCTTTTAGGGTGATCTCAAAGATCCTTTGATGAATTAGCACAGCGAAATGGATGGCAAGGGTGCTAGTCTGGTATCAGGCATCACATAAAAAGGATATGTTATGACATTAATCTTCACGTTGACGCTAGCACCTTCCTTAGACACTTCCACGACCACCGCTAAGCTGTATCCCGATGGCAAACTGCGATGTTCTGAACCTATTTACGAACCCGGCGGCGGCGGTATTAATGTGGCGCGCGCTATTGCCCATCTTGGCGGAAAAGCCTGCGCTATTTTTCCCGCTGGAGGCCCAACCGGACAGCACTTGGCTGAGCTATTACAACAAGAACATGTAGAGATCCAAACTGTAAAAACTCAGGCATGGACTCGACAAAATATGCATGTTCACACCGAAGTAACGTGCGAGCAGTATCGCTTTGTGATGCCGGGTGCCAAATTAACCACGCAGGAGTTTGAGCAATTGCGTGAATGCGTGTTAGCGCTTCCACGTGGCAGCATTTTGGTCATCAGCGGGAGTCTACCTGAAGGTGTTACGGTGGCTGAGTTACAGGAACTTATACGCTTAGCGCAAACGAAAGGTATTGAGTGCGTGCTGGATAGTTCTGGGCAGGCACTGATGGCGGGGCTTGAAGTCGGCGGTTTGCTGCTGGTTAAGCCCAACCAGAAAGAGCTTTCTGAGCTTAGCGGTAAAGATTTGCTTGAAGAGCCAAGCGCAGTGCTAGAAGCGGCTCAGTCGATTGTAGCGGCAGGCAAGTCAAAATATGTCGTGGTTTCTCTTGGGGCTCAAGGCGCGCTGGCGGTAGGGCAGAACCACTGGGTTCAGGTGGTACCACCGCCGGTAAAAATGCGCAGTACCGTGGGGGCGGGCGACAGTATGGTGGGGGCAATGGTGCTGAAGTTATCACAGCAGGCCGACTTACTGGATATTGTGCGTTATGGCGTAGCAGCAGGCAGTGCCGCTACGCTAAATAAAGGGACCCGCTTATGTCAGCAGCACGATGTTAATGCGCTGTACGGTTATCTCTGCCAACAACAGACGCCGCTTAACGACGTGTAGTTTCCCGATTCATACTACCCATCTTCCGAGATGGGTAGAAAGCTCAGTCCATCACCGTTTTGTATAAGATGAGCAATGTACCCATTGCACCTTCAAATGTCGATCTCATGACAAAACCAGACATCAATAAGAACAGACCACAACCCACTATCATCCAAAAATAAAATTGCTTAATCATGACTTCTACATCCTCTAATGCGGTCATGATCTTAACATATTCATATTATGAATGTTTGGAAGTGGATGCGTTTTTACTTACGTATTGGTCGAAGTTATACAGAGGGTTATGTTGTTTGTTAATCAACGATGTCGCTAACTTTCTTAAAAATAGGGCATTCAGCTACCCCGATTACGCCATTTGATGAGTGCAGATAATCTGCTGCTACGATAGAGCGCGCTGTTAAGTATTTACACTTCAAACCAAGACCAGCAACAGTTGTATGGCTGCCGATAAGGATGCCATAGCCAGATAAAAATAGTGTTACATAGGTGAGTACAAATACTGCGAGAATGGTTTTCAAACCTAAGTCCCCTGAGCTATAGAAAGTTGTAATAAACATAGCAAGTATCTGATGGGGGGCGTCTATAGCCCAATTCTTAATGTGCTAGAGGACAGAACTTATCCACTAGTGTGAGATTATAGAGCACCGTGCCTTACACTGTAATTTGTTGTTTTTGTGAGTATATTTAAACTTTTTTTGGTAAAATCTAAAAATTATTTTTACAAAATTGCATTTTTTTAAATAAAGTGACATTTAAAACTATTAAAATAGTTATCTGTGAAATATTTAGCTGATGTAAATCAAGTTTATCTTTCCCTTTAGTAAGTACTCTTAAAGTGAATCATAAATGGAGGTTACATATGCTTAGGAACAGAGCATGGGTTGCAGCGATGGTATTTGCGCTGGCTCTTAATTCATCGGTAAGTGCCAATAAGGGCACCATACGTTTCGTTGGCGTTCTCGTTGAGTCTGGGTGCGAAATCACCCCTACAGACAAAGGTTTTCACTCGTCCTGCTATCAGGATGGCGACTATCAGAATCGCGCATATAAAGCGCTAAAATCGGGCGATCAGGTTGTTTTACCTTCCAACGTAGCGAACGTTCGGCTACAACCCATAGAAGGCCACCCAAACTTAGGGCATTTAGTGATTAGCTATCATTAACTATTATCCTGCCTGTTGAGTGCTGCCATAACATCTCTGTTTTGGTAGTACTCACCTCAATTGCTTTAAGATTTTTCTCCTTGAGCCACTAACGCAAAGTCCGGATAGTGCGTGAATGCGATCACACTAATGGCAAAACTCAGATTATTCACACCGTGTATGATCGCTGCCAAGAAAGGGGAATCATTCAATGAAAAAAATATTAACTGCTGCGTTACTATTAGCGCTGGCCGGGTGTAGTAGTCCCGAATCAATAACTGCGAATAAACACCAAGTCATGGATTTAAAAATAAGCCGAGCAGCCGGTGTTTATTCTCAGTGCCTAAATAAAAAGTGGTCTCATATTAATCCGGCGACCCGTTATTATAACAATAATAACACTCACACCATTGCCAGTTACTTAGACGGGCAGGGGGAGATGGCATCGGCTAAAATTCAGACTATCAGCGATAACCAGTCTGACGTGGAGATTTTCTTGACGTCGCGTGGCAACAGCCAACAAGCCTTGCTGGAAGCAGCGAAAGCCTGCGTGTAATGAGCGTGATTCGTGTGCCTTGCCACCTAAGCGACAAGGCTTATCGAATTAGCTAAAGAATTTACCCTTAAGTATATCTAAGCCTGCGTTGACCAGCGCGTTTCCCTGTGGAATTTCACCATTAGGTGATAAACCATCGATCAGCTTAGGCAAATATGTTGCAAGCAGTTGCGATGCATTCTCAGTATTAATGCCGAGTGAGCTGGCAAGGGCTGTAATAGATTCAATGCTAAATACATTCTGAACCTGTTCGCCGGAAATCGGTTGGTTATTACCTGTACCGATCCAAGATTCAATAATGCTTCCTAGGCCTTGGCTTTTAAATTTCTCGATCAACGCGGTTATACCACCTTGTTGTTCTACCCAAGCCATAATGGCTTTGATTTGATCTGCATTCTGGCCTTGGCCACCTAACATTCCGCCTAAACTATCCAATAATCCCATGATATGACTCCAAAACTCGGTAAATAAAGAAAACCTTATACTTCGTGATGACAGTATACCGCGCATGGCATTGAAGCCAATTAGTAAAGTATGGTTAATAATCGTTTATTAGGGCGAAATTTCATCACTATTTCGACTTTAGGATCAATCCGAAAAGCAAGATGGTTAAGGAAAAAAGGACTGGGCATTTGAATAATCTTGATTCTTCTCCTAGGCTTATAGGACACAATAGCTACAAGGAATGAGAAAATGAAATATACCAAATCAGCTGTTATGGGAATCGCTGCAGTAGCAGCGGCATTTGCTATTTCGGCTTGTAGTACTTACGATCGTGCAGCAAGTTATGTTACTGAGCCTGTAGTCAAAGATGTAAAAGTAGGTATGACTAAACAACAAGTGGTGGATATTGCAGGCCAGCCAGCAACCAGCATCACGATGGTAAATGCTCGCGGGACGTGTAGCACCTACCTAATTACAGGTACAGATAAAAAACCACAAAACTACTTTGTAAGCTTCGATGATACCGGCAAAGTATTGAATAAGGGTTATCAGTCTTGTGCTGAATACGATACTAACCCGCAAAAATAAAATCAGGTGATGGTAATAAATTCGCGTTGACTGGGCGGCTCTTTGGAGCCGCTTTTATTTCCTCATCTAACCCATGGTTATTTATTGTGCTCTATTTAGACAATAAATTGACATAAATATAAAATCTCACTAAGCTCCAATTCAACACCGATTAATATCTGTGCGTAAGCGTTCACGTCATCCAACGCGTTTAATTCTGTTTGCTATTTAAGCAGGAGAGAAGGCGTTTCTATTGGGCTTTCTCTCAGCTGTTTTGGAGTTAGCACTGTATGTCACATCCCGTTTTTGTTAGTACACCTAAAGCAAATCATGCGCTGTTTCCTTTGACGTCGGCTGTTTTTCTTACTTATCTCACCGTAGGATTACCTTTACCAGTTATTCCTCTGTACGTGCATAACCAGCTTGGTATGAGTAATACCATGGTTGGGATCGCCGTCGGTACGCAGTTTCTGGCAACCGTGCTGACGCGTGGCTATGCCGGACGCCTTGCGGATCAACAAGGTGCCAAACGCTCAACCTTACAAGGAATGCTGGCGTGCTCTTTGGCTGGAGTGGCCTATCTCTTGGCTGCGTTGCTACCTGCTGAAGCCATGACCAAGTTTGTTATTCTGCTCGTTGGCCGATTAGTGCTGGGGTTTGGTGAAAGCCAGCTTTTGACGGGAAACCTCACCTGGGGACTTGGTCTTTTGGGGCCTTCACGTTCAGGCAAGGTAATGTCTTGGACCGGTATGGCGATTTATGGCGCACTGGCCGCTGGTGCACCGCTCGGGCTGCTGTTGAACCAGCATTGGGGGTTTGCAGCGCTGGGGATTTCCACTTTGATTTTACCGCTGGTGGCCATTCTCATTAATTTTAAAGTCAAGGCGGTGGAACCTCACGCTGGGCAGCGTATACCTATGTGGAGAATGCTGGGGAAAATTTGGCAGCCCGGTGTCGCTCTGGCGTTGCAAGGTGTAGGTTTTGCCGTTATTGGAACCTTTATTTCACTCTTTTTTGGTGCTCATGGCTGGGCGCATGCCGGCTTAGCGCTGACCTGTTTTGGACTTTCTTTTGTCTTAATGCGGGTGTTGTTTGGCCAATTACCTGATCGCGCTGGTGGCATCAAAGTGGCTATCGCCTCTTTACTAGTGGAAACCGTGGGATTAGTTCTTATTTATTTCGCGAGTACATCGCTTGTGGCTTTAGTCGGTGCTGCATTGACGGGAGCGGGGTGTTCGCTGATGTTCCCCGCTTTAGGTGTTGAAGTCGTGAAGCGTGTCCCAGTACATATGCGTGGCACGGCGATGGGAGGATACGCTGCATTTCAGGATGTCTCGTATGCGATTGCTGGTCCACTAACCGGCATTCTGGCCACTAGCTTAGGCTATTCGTCGGTATTTGCCGTGGGGGCTGTCTGCTCTGCGTTAGGGATCGTGATGATCCTATTATTTATGCGTCCGGTTTCACCACAAGCAGTAGAATCATAAATTAAACACAAAACTAAGGCCTCGAATGAGGCCTTAGTCGTAGAGATAACGTTTAGTTTGGAATAAAGCCACTAATGGATGTTATCCCGTCCCGCCATATGGGTGGGTTTCCGCCGGGTAAGCCATTGAGATGGCCGGTATTGTGGTTGAAAAAACACCTAACACTAATGAAATCAACTTCTTCATTTGACTCCTTCATGACCTGCGGTTTCAACACCATATCGCGATGCGAGTACCTGAAGCGTGATCTGCTTCACCCTATGAGAAAATGATTTTCGACTGAAAACTAATCCATTGTTATTTAAATAAATAGGTGCGTTTACATGCCTGGCAAGCTGAGGTGACAAACTCGGAGTTGTCTCAGTGCTTCAGCCTATGCATAGTCTGCTAGACTCTAATAAGGTATTTTTTCGTGTCTCTCAATAATGTAGTGACACTTTTTATTGGAGGTCAAAATGGGACTGCTTAGCTTTGTAAAAGATGCTGGTGAAAAAATCTGGGATGCAGTGAGTGGAAACCGCGATGATAAGCTGAAAGAGCATATCAATAAGCTGGGTTTACCCGATACGGATAAAGTTGACGTCAAAGTGGCAGATGATGGAACGGCGACGGTAACGGGCGAGGGCATCAGCCAAGAGTTGAAGGAGAAAATTCTGGTTGCGGTAGGTAACGTTGCAGGCATTAGTAAGGTGGACGATCAACTTGCTGCCGCACAGTCAGGGATTGAAAGCCATTTCTATACCGTAAAATCGGGCGATACGTTAAGCGCTATTGCCAAGGCGCAATACGGTAATGCCAATGATTACATGCGTATTTTTGAAGCCAACAAACCAATGCTGTCGCATCCTGATAAAATTTATCCGGGACAGATGCTAATCATTCCTCAGAAGTGAATGACTTAAGCAATCCAAACTGAAAAAAGCCGCCTATGCGGCTTTTTTCAGATCAATCAATAATATTTCATTTACTATCATTTTATCCGCTGATTGCCTTGTGACGCTGTCTTGCTATTATCACTCCACTTAAAATAATGAGGCTGGCTGGATGAAAAAGATTCTTACCCTATGTTTGAGTGCGTTTGTTTTGGCAGGCTGTGCGAGCACTGAAGGGCAATCCCCTTTTAAAAGCTATTTTTCCTGCGATGTGCCTGCGGCCAATCATTATCCTCGGATTGCATCCAAATCAGATTTGTTGGTGAATATGCGCAAGCTAGGCGTTGAGGCTGAGCGTAAGAATGTTGTCGCCGCGCAATGGGCCCAACAGGCGACGACCTCTGAAGAGAAAGCAAAAATCCAAGCTTGCACAGGCGAAATCCTGCAAGCGTCTATGGCGATCATTCAACCCCAGGTTGAACGAGTTAAGAGTGTGACCACGGAGCCTGCACAGATAAACGCGCTGAATGACGTGGATAGTAAATGGCAAGCCTATATGAATTCGATAACACAAAAAGGCGTGAACGCTTCTTTAGCGCAAGCTTTCAATAGTGCCGCAGATAATTACGATAAAATGTAATCAGAGCGAATGAAAAGCACCTAGGTATATATCTAGGTGCTTTTTTATCGCTTGAATTAACTTAGAAGTCGTAACGCAGGCGAACTAAATTCAGGTCGCTTTTGTTATCTGTGGTATTGGTAAATACGTGCTCTACGTCAATTTGGAAACCATAGTCAAACTTGGTAGAAATACCTAGCGTTTGGTGGTTACTTTGATAATCACGTCCGGTGTTGAATTTCAAGCGGTCGCCAGCGTAGTAAGGCGTGATATTTTTCACTAAATATTGACTGACAGGGAAGGTATAACCCGCATAATATTCAACGCCGTAGGCGTTTCCGGCAAAGTAATCATGACGGTTTTTCACCCCGGTCATCAGGAAGTTGCGATACCAACCCGCCGATGCCGCCAGAGTCCAGTTATCTGGTTTCCAGCTTAAGCCCGTGCCTAGCAACTGCTGGCCATTATCTTTATTACCGCGGTCTACACCGTTGGTTTGTTTAATACTTTGCTGGATATAGCTGTATGCCGTACCCCAGGTTAATTCATCAGTAATGTGATAATCCACACCCAGTGCACCGCCGCCTTTGCGCTGATAACGCAATGGATTACCGTTGTTTAAACCAGCAGGGTGGGAATCGTCATGTAGAACACCGCCTACATATAAATCGACGGGGCCGAAGGTGTTTTTATACTGAACCAGATTATAGCTGCGGTAAGAGCCATCATAGTTACCGTTATAGCCATTACCCGGAGCCTGCGCCTGCATGTCGAAGTCCCAGATATCGGTTTTTGCACCGACAACGGTATAGTAAATGCTATTTTGTTTACCGTAGGTCAGAGTCCCCCACGTTGCGCTTTTCAGGCCGCCAAACAACATACGACGGTCGGTATTTGCGGCGCCTTCCGCATAGTGATTATCCCAGTTGAATATTGCTGGAACATTCAGACCCAGTTCGTAATAGCCAATGAGGCTAACATCATCAAACAGATAGTAATCAGCCGAGAAGCGGACACGAGTACCACCATCATAGCCGTTACGTTTGTAAGATCCTTTATCGCTATTACCCATCTCATCAATAAACTGAGGACGAATACTGCCACCGACCTGAAACTTCAGGCGGCTCAGTGGATCGCCGGCCTGAGGATTTTGTTCCAGTAATGTAATTTCTGCGAGAGAGGAGAATGACGCACAGCCCAATGCCACTGCCAATGCTACTTTTTTAGCCACATGATGTTTAAACATTATTTATCCCTGCATATTCATGAATATGTAATTTACATTCGTAATTGTTTTATAGGTAAAATAATAGAAATACATAAAGCTATCTTTGATTATATTCAACAGCTGAATGCGGTGTGCATTCAACTATATAGCGACAAAAAAAGCAACAATAGCCGCATAATTAAACTAAAAAATTGAAATTCTGGTTTTGAGTTTTGTACAAGAGATAGCTTTCTTTTTTATTAGCATGGTTATTTTTAAGTCAAAACGTCTGCTATATGAACGCAATATATTGGATAAAATAAAAATGATACTTTAGGGAGTAAATAATAACTCAGTGGGATTTTTGTTGAGCGCTTTAGGTGGAAGGATAAATACGAATATGGGGATGTTGAATTGGTTCAAAGTTCGTCGAAACAAAGGTTGTTTGCGTTATTGAGTATTGGTTGATGTTTTAGCTCCTTGCACGATGGCGCAGCTAACGGGGATGTTTCCTTGTATGACTAACACTCTGGCGATGTTTGCAGTGCTGCCGTCTGCTAGCGAGTGACTATGACTCATTGTCACTGTAATCGTATCGACGGATACTGTGGTGAAAATGGCATCGGCTTGGGCTTGGCCTATTTTCCCACCAGCACTGGCTGTAAGTCTTATCGTCTCACCTTTGAGTCGTTTCGAACGGTTGAAAAGGGTGACCGGCTAGTATTTGCTTCAGATGTAGTCTGCGCAGATGCTGCGTACGGCAACATTGAAATGAGCGGAAATAAAACCTGAAATAGGATCTGTTTCCATATAACAAACTGAAAAATATCAGAAAACTTGTTTCTGGTTGGCGATGTCATCATTACCCTCGATGTTGATAAATTATTGGCTTATTAAAGGTAGCGTCTTCATGTGGAAAAGTAGGGCAGCAGAAATACATTTTTCATAAATGAGCTAATACATGAGGGAAGGACGTCGTATTGATATAGCTAAGAAGCGCCTGAGTGTGAAGCATCCCCATTTTTCGCATGATATTTCTCTTATGAGAACTTGCTGTTTTTGTTTTTAGTTTTTCTATTAGCTCTCGGTTGGCTTGGGCGGTTCTCAAAGACTGTAAAAATGTCTTTTCCGTACGGGTCAATAATGGTTTGTAGTGTGTGCCACATAGGAATACGTTTTCTTTTTCATACGGACGAAACATAAATGCGCCCAACCCATCAGGAACAATGCTTTTGATACTTTTAACCATTAACTCGCATTGCTCTCTAATAAAGCGACCAATGATTTCCACCGTGACAATGTCAGAGATAACGAGAATTTTATCGCCAGGCTTAAAGTCATGGCAGTTAGATAGCAAAAGCAAATTGTCTGAAGGTTTTTTATCGTTAAATAGAATAATGTGATCGAATAGTGAATCCACAGACTTTTTGTCCATAGTATCAGTTATATTTTCAATTTCAGATGCGAAAATCATATGACTGATCGCGCTTTCAAGATAATAATCTTCAGTGTAAGAAATGAGATTCATATTAAGTATCGGTGTCAGATGAATAGTATAATAATGCATTTAATTGCATGAAATTCCGCTAATGCATTGAATTTAATCGATCTTTTTAAGGCGTCATTCCAGATGCCTTTGTTTATCTTTTAGACGGTGTTAACTTAATGAGAATATTTTTCGGAATGATGTTCCTCTGATAACTTAAATTAATTTAACTCACGGAAGAATACACCCATGTTAATTGGGAACGATACCTTTTCTGAGTCCAAAAATGGATTGTTTATGTAATTTATTGAATACCATATTTATTTTATTTTGAATGCACAGTGCCTTTTGCGTACAAATATATTTATTGAGTTGATGTATTTTTGTTTTTTCATTATTAATATTTATTAGTTTTCAATATTATTTCTCTATATTATCTGGATGGTTTTTAAATGTAACGTCCACTAGGTTATTAATATTCATTAAACTTAGGCAGTTATGGAACCGTTCTATCGCGTGGCGACTCTCAATCAGTCGCAATGGTAATAGCATCAATGCAGGGGGTGCGATTTATAAATTATGTATTCGGTTTTATGAATGTTTTACTCAATAATCTGTCATCGTGTTGGGACGTAGCGTGGGTTAGTCAGTAAAAATGGGCATCCTTGGCTGTGAGTCATCATATCTGCATGGGAATGACTCAAGTGAGGTGAGCGACTAGGCTTCATCTTTGGTTAAAGCGTTTTACCATGGCGTTTTGAAGTTAATCCTAATGATAAGAATTTCATTCAAAGGTGAGGTTCCCCCTGTTATGATCAATAGAGCTTTTGACTAAAAGATAAAAATAGGAGTTGCTATGAGTCATTTTGATGTAACGAATGGACCTGGTGAAAACGCTTTTTTTTAGTATTCAATCTGATGGATACCTTAGAAACCCAAAACACGTTAATTGATTTTTGTTCAGAGTTTTCAGCCATTTCTAGGAGTATGAGAAATCGTTTTCCAGAACTACAGATCAGCTGCGTTATGGGTTTCGGCGCTCAGGCATGGAGAAAATATTTCCCTGAGCAACCAGTTCCTAAAGAGCTATTTCCATTTGAGGAAATCAAAGGGCAAAAACATACCGCAGTATCTACCCCCGGTGACATCTTTTTTCATATCAGGGCACTACGTGTTGATGCTTGCTATGAAATGGCATCCATTATCTGCAAGAAATTGTCGGAGATAACGACTGTTGTCGATGAAGTCCATGGTTTTCGTTATTTCGATGGACGCTCAATTATTGGATTTGTAGATGGTACAGAGAATCCAGAATATCCCGATGAGCGTATTGAATGTGCAGTGATCGGCGATGAAGATCTTAATTTTCGTGGTGGTAGCTATGCTTTCGTTCAAAAATATATTCATGATATGAAAGCATGGGAAAATTTACCTACTGAAATGCAAGAGAAGGTGATTGGACGCCATAAATTCAATGATGTGGAGTTGTCTGACGAAGAGAAAAACGAGAACACTCATAACGTTGTCACTAATATTCAGGATGACCAAGGGAACGACCTGAAAATTGTACGTGCAAATATGCCATTTTCAAATCCAGCTAAAGGGGAATATGGCACATACTTTATTGGTTACTCTCGTTATTTTTCAACGACTAAACGTATGTTGGAGAATATGTTTATCGGTGACCCTATCGGTAACTCAGATAAATTGTTGGATTTTAGTGTCGCAGTGACAGGCACTCTATTTTTTATTCCTTCTCCTGATTTGTTAGAACGATTGGGTGATTGATAGATTTTTGTGTGCTCGAAAGCTATTATCGATAGGTTGATTATTAAATAGTGGGTTTATAAACCCACTATTGCAGCCTGCGGAGAAGGGGGTTACTTCATTAAATCGCAAAGTAAATGGTTCACTATTCTGGACCCACATTTTGTTTCTGCAGATGCCTCTTTTATAGTTTTTGCGCAATATCCCAGATGAATCCAAAAGGATCTTTCACCCGCGCTTTTAAATCCCCCCAGAACATCTCGCAAGGTTCACTGAGCACTGTCGCTCCGGCTTTTACCATTTCATCAACCATCGCAACGGTGTCGTCAACGTATATATAGAAAATGAATAGGGTTAGGGCACCTGACGTTTGTGGGCTATGCAGATCAGAGTCCCAGCCTTCCTTATTGATAGTAAAGTTCGTGCCGCGGTAGCGAATGCGTGCAAAAAGCATCTCACCATCATCTCCTTCCAATTCCGCAATCGCAACCATACCCATGGCGTTAGTATAGAAGGCCGTCGCTGCTCTGACATCGGGCACCACAAGCGCGGTTGTCAGCCAAGTGAGCCCCATGCCTTCCCACGGATGAGTACGATTTTCAACATTGTTGAACCAGTCTAGTTTTTTCATCACAGTTTTCTTCTAGAATTGCGCAGTTAATATCAATATAAAAAATGAATGACAGATAATACTATTTAAAAATAGATGGCTCGCAGAAGAAATAGCTTTGTTTTGTAACAAAATACAGCGTTTTAATACACGAACATACGTATGACCCAAATGAATAAAAATTTTTAATGTGATTGTTTGATTATATTTATCACGCTGATAAATATGTTTGATCAGGTTCTTTTCTATATCAATCATTATTCTGTTTATCAACTCATTAGGTTTATTTAATAATGTTAAAGATAACCCCAGGGTGTGTTTTTTAGACGAAGTCTACAGGGTGTATAGCATAATATAATGTGGTATCTTTTTCTTCTTATGCGGTAATCTGCCGTATCTGCCGTATCTGCCGTATCTGCCGTAGTAGTTTAATTGTATAGGAACGTTGAGTGAACTATAAATATATTATTGGAGTTTCCCTTTTAGCATGGCTCGGCATCAATACTGCTTTTGCATCTGGTGCCTGCGTGAAGTATGGAGAAAAGGTAAAACTCAGTGGGTATGTTGAAATTAGAACCTTTTATGGTCCTCCTAATTTTGGTGAGAATCCAAAAACAGATAGTCGTTTAGTGCAAAATATCCTGTTTCTCGATGAACCCATTTGCTCAAAAGATGATAAAGATCATCAAGATGAAAAGAATGAAATTGAAGTGACGCTTCGCACGGATGGGTCATCTGACTTTTTAGATGCGCTTGCGGGTAAACATGCTACCGTAATCGGCAAGCTTGAACACTCTGAAGTTGGAAATGACAATACCAATCTTATTTTATCCTCGGTAAAAATGTCGGAGAGCGATGCTGAGTACCAAACAAGAATAGAAAGAAAACCTATACTTGACGCTATCCGCCCTGAGGCCTCTAAACAAGCAGGCCAGCCTGTTCGCATCAAAATCGATCGGCTAAACGTCAGTCACGGATCGGCAATTCTTATCGGGGAAATAGCCGCAGAAGAAGGTAAAAAGCTGGATTGGTCACTTGCTAAAAACTGCGATGCGGATCTTGATAAGATGCTTTGGGTTGTGCTGAGCAAAACTGGTGAAAAATGGAATGTGAAGGACATTGATATATGCGCATCCGAACCGCCTTATTGGTATTTGGAAGACGCGCAATTGACAATGCCGTGTGAGGTTTATAAGGGGATGGATTCGATGAAAGAGGGCAGCCAACTCGTCGATTTAGGGCAACGCTGCGAGGCGTTAAAAGAAAAACCTAACAAGAAAACCGAATCCACAAAAAATTCAGACGTTTCGCTCACGCTGGATAATAACCAGAAACTCGACATGCTCACGCAGTTTCAGCAATTCCAGCAGGCGTTGAAGAGCGATAACGTCTCTGCAGTGAAGTCTTTTTTTATATTTCCTCAGGCATGGAACATCAGTTTTTGGTCAGAAAATGAAGGAAACCCACCAGAAAAAATAACAGAAGAAGTATTTGATAAGTACGCGACCCAAATTTTAGATGAGCTGAGGCCATTAAGCCTGATCCAGCTTGATTTACACACGATGGCTATTATGGAGCATCGAAAGAGTGGATTGTCCAAGGAGGAGCAACGCAGGACGTATTACCCTGCTGAGGGAGAGGATGAGAATCGGTATTACTATAATGAGAGCAATATCAAGCACTTTGTTAATGGAACATGTGATGACGTGACGCGTGCTGAATTCTTTGACAACAAAATAATCGCTTCTATTGGTTCGGAACCGAATAAGCAACTCCCTGGTATGTCAGAATTATGCGACCATGCTGAGGTTTTTGATTTCGCTATTATTAACAATAAACTTCGCTTGATAAGCTCTTCTTTTGCAGGCTAACTGGATAGATTGGTGGAGATATGGGGTATTACCTTGTTATCTATATTAGCCCGTTTATGGTGTGTATTTACTATTCCTGGCGTCTCCGTATATTTGGAAACGCCAAGTTAAGTATTATTTAAAATGAGTGTGTTCGCTGAGAGAAGAACGAACGCCGGTTAGTGTTATAGATCTGTAGAAAACTATAAATGTAGGCCAGTAGACGTCCCCATCAACTTCTTTTATTGTGAAAATATGATTTCATTTTCCGGCTGTGACTCAACGGAACCATTGATTTCAGCGATGACCCTAATGGGACCTGAAGTATTACTTGTGATATAGATGTGAGAGTCTGAACCATTTCCATCTGAAGTCACCGTATCGGGTGAAATTACAGCACCCGTCGTAGTGGCCTCTTTTACTGTCAAGGTAACGGAAGGCATCGTTTCTCCCGTAATGCTATTTTTCACAAGAACAGCCATTCTACAAGGTGTCCCGACAGTACATTGCCCAGACCAAGGTGAAATAGTTGCTATTGCATTGTGCGGATTTGAAGTGATAGTCGCAGATGTAGAGATTAGACTACCTCCTTGTCCATTTGGATCTGCTGAAATTGTAAGGGCACCGACTTGGGCATCAAGGGTTGTCTGAATCGTTGCTTGATACGAGCCATCAGGCATTCGTGTAAACTCCTGAGGCGCGTTGATACCTATCGTTTTGCTTAGTTTTAATAAAACACCGAAACCATTACCGCTAATTGCACCTGGATTTCCATATTGGTCAAAAGCGATAAGTGTAGCAACGACAGAACTTCCCTGAGGAATTGATGATTGGCTCAACTCTAAATGTGAAGCACTTTCTGAGATACTAGACGGTATAATATTCAATTGTGGGCTTATCAATGAATATTCGCCTATTTGGAAAGTAGCTTGTAACGCTCCCGATTTTGTTACGTTTGATATAAGGGCTTCATATTCTTTCTCATTACTGGTCTGAGCATAATTTGCTATTGTCGCTCCAGATGAGGAGGTTCCCTGCAAACTACCGTGAGTTTTATCTTCAGGCAATGGGCTAGATATACTTGAAAAAATAACGTGAGCAAAAATCTGCCCGCCTGCACTGGTTGTGGTCATAGGGCTTCCGTTACTAAATGGGACAAACACTATTCTTCCGCCTTGTAATGGGCTGCCAAAATGAGCCGTATTTGTTGCATCTGCAGCCGCTGAAGTCGCTGTGACAATGACATCCTTATCGATATAGCTGGAATTAGTCACCGTCACGACGGCGTTCCCATTTGCATCTGTCACGCTTTGAGTCGATGAAATATTTGAATAAGGATCAGTGACAGACCAGTTTAGCGTAAAGTTGGGTAATGCATTTCCATCCTTGTCTTTGACCGTTGCCGTGACTTGAACACTCGCGTTTCCATCAGATACAGCGGAAGAGCGAACGTTCAATACCACTACTGCCGCTGTAATATCGACTATGAACGTACTCGGTTTTGATAGGCTGCTGTTATTGACCGTGGCGGTGATATTAACGGTTTGTGCTTTGGTATCGGTAAAGGTGACCGTTGTTTGACCGTCGGTGTCCGTCTTTGGCGAGGCACCTAGCAGGGCGGAACCATCTTGAGACCAGGTTACCTCCACGCCGGAGAGTGGATTGCCGTTTGCATCGACGACGGTAGCCGTGGCTTGGTTAGTTGCCGTGCCGTTAGCCACTGCTCCAGAGGTGACGGTCAAAGCACTGACTTTCACAGAGCCGCTGTCCCCAATAAACGTACTCGGTTTTGATAGGCTGCTGTTATTGACCGTGGCGGTGATATTAACGGTTTGTGCTTTAGTATCGGTAAAGGTGACCGTTGTTTGACCGTTGGCGTCCGTCTTCGGCGAGGTGCCTAGCTGGGCGGAGCCATCTTGAGACCAAGTTACCTCCACGCCGGAGAGTGGATTGCCGTTTG
>NZ_KV824234.1:216867-225490 GCF_001816025.1 Hafnia sp. HMSC23F03 | reverse complement strand
GTTGTTTGACCGTCGGTGTCCGTCTTTGGCGAGGTGCCCAGCAGGGCGGAACCATCTTGAGACCAGATTACCTCCACGCCGGAGAGTGGATTGCCGTTTGCATCGACGACGGTTGCCGTGGCTTGGTTCGTCGCCGTGCCGTTAGCGACCGCTCCAGAGGTGACGGTCAAAGCACTGACTTTCACAGAGCCGCTGTCCCCAATAAACGTACTCGGTTTTGATAGGCTGCTGTTATTGACCGTGGCGGTGATATTAACGGTTTGTGCTTTGGTATTGGTAAAGGTGACCGTCGTTTGACCGTTGGCGTCCGTCTTTGGCGAGGCGCCTAGCAGGGCGGAGCCATCCTGAGACCAGGTTACCTCCACGCCGGAGAGTGGATTGCCGTTTGCATCGACGACGGTTGCCGTGGCTTGGTTAGTCGTGGTGCCGTTAGCAACCGCGCCAGAGGTGACGGTCAAGGCACTGATTTTTGCAGTGTGACTGTCCGCAATAAACTTAGCAATCCCAGTTTTACTGTTGGCGTTATCTAATGTTGCCGTTAACAGTACAGATTCTGCAACCGTGTCAGTAAAGGCAACGGTCAGGGATCCCTCAGAATTTGTCTGGAAAGCTTTGGATACTTTCGGTGCCTTAGCCTTTAATGTCGAGCCGAATAGTACTGTTGACTTGTCAGCACTCAACGTTACGTTGACCTTGCTGACAGGGGCTCCATTGCTGTCTTTGACCGTGACAGTGACAGCATTTGGAGTGGTTCCATTGGCCGGACTGCCATCTTGGGTCACAACCATCGTATCAATGACATAATTTGCAGGGTCGCTGATGAACTGCCCTTGCTGTGATGCGCTTTTATCACCAGCTATAGCGGTCAAAATCACCGTTCCAGCAGCTGTCGATGTAAAGTCAGTAGTGACCTGACCGCTGGCATTGGTGGTTGTCTGTAAATTTTTCAATGTGGCAGGTTTGTCAATTTTCCACTGTACCAGTGTGTTAGCGATTGGATGATTGTTAATATCGGTGACTGTGGCGACGGCATGGTTCGGTGTCTTACCATCAGCAATGCTGTTATTTTTGGTGATTTTCAGCATGATATTGCTGACCTTCACGGGATTGAATTGGCTATTTTGAGTGGCACTGGCGGCACCACTTTTGGCGGTGATCTGTACTGCTTCGGGAAGAGTATTCGTGAAATTAACCGTTGAGATACCGCTTTCGTTAGTTACCGTGCTTGACGTATTCAACTTAGCAGAACCGGTTAATGACCAAACTATTGATGCATTACGCACTGGCTGACCGTCTTTATCTGTGGCATAAACCTGTGCGGAATTGGGCGTTAAGCCATCCGAGGGACTATTGTCGACTGTAATTTGTAACCCTAGATTGCTAACACTTTGCCGATCCTTCTTCTGATACTGTAGAACAATCTGGTTATTACGCTCGACTAAGTCATAGCGACTGCCGGCTAAGCTGCGCTGAAGACGGACACTCTCGGGATTAACTTGATAGGACCAAGGGCGCCCCAGATCGTAGCGGAAATTCACTTGGAACTGAGTATCTTCTAGCGAGTCTTGACCACGTTTATAATTAACAGCTAATTGAACGAGTGGGATTGGGGTATAGCTCAGACCTGTTGTGACAGCTGAAGGGTTACTCTGTAAATGGTCAGTGTCAAACAGTGCAACTTTATCGCCGTAGTATTGCTCATACATCAGCTTCGCACCGAGCTGCGGGTAAGCTGGCAAATAGCCTTCGGCCCGAACATCATAACCATCAGCCGGTTTTTCATCGTAATCATCAAAATCACGAGACGAGTGCCAGTCAGTGGTGCCTACATAGGTGTTAGCTGAAAGTTTTAAATTATTGGTCCATGCTTCAGCACCAACACCAACGCGGCGGTTCTTGCCCGTAAAATCATCGTCAAAGAACACGTTGCCGCCAAACATCCAATTTTCAAGATAGAAAGTACGTACGCCCATCCCCAAATTGCCAGTAACGCGGCCATCAGGTGCGCGCATACCAAGCTGGGTAAAGAGCATAGATTTTTTATTGTCATAGAGTGGGGCGAGGAAATCGATGGCGCTGTCATCCCAATTGCCATTGTCGTCGACGTTAAGCTGAACGCGAGCGGTACCAAACTGGCTCAGCCACTGTTGGGCTGATGACGAAGCATACCCAGTCGCGGTCGATTTTGCCGTGCTGGCAATGCCATCAGTACCATTAGATGACAGTGCGCTGGCCAGACTACTCATGGTGTCGCCGTAGGGAAGTGCAGCTATGTCTGTAACGGATGAATTTTCGTTTCTATCAACGGAAAAAGGAGATGGACTGATTTCGGCAGATGTTGAGCTTTGTGCTGTCGCATTGTGCGGTATTACCGATACAAGAGGAAACGTCACTTGCAAAAATATCTGCAACCATGTGAAGAAACGAAAGATGTTGTTTTTTCCCACCCAGAAAATTCCTCTTGGTGCTAAATCTTAAACGAGTTTTCTATACGGTATTTATTAAATGTAGACGCTCTTTAATAAAACACTATGGATGGGAGCAATCCCTTTACTATAAGAACGCTTTCAATGTGTGATTAGCTGTGAATTTGGCGATAGTGTTCTAATCTGATTACAAGAGATCTTACGGGCAAGGGAAGTGACTGAATGAAAATTGATGCGTTTGCTTTTGGTACGACCAACTGGAGTGAAATTGAAAAGACAGAACATCCCGGTGAAACCGGCATGGCTTACTGGCGTACACAGTTCTTTGGTCAGAAACCCAATCAAATCCGTGTGCGAATGGTTGAATATTCCCCTGGCTATCTTGCCGATCACTGGTGCCAAAAAGGACATGTTCTTTTCTGCATGGAAGGAGAATTAGAAACCATCCTCGAAGATGGACGCAAATTCATTTTGAATGCTGGGATGAGTTATCAGGTTGGTGATAACGCCGAATCACATCAGTCCAGAACTATCACTGGCGCAAAACTTTTTATTGTTGATTGATTTTTATATCGGGGTGATAGGGACAGTCAATCTTCGTAGAATTTACTGTCATCTCTCACCCGGAAAAACGAGGTGCTGCGTTATTCTTCTGTTGGCTGGATTGACTGTGCCAATTCAGATTGAGCAATGATACTAAGCGCTTTAATGTCATTAGACATTATTGCGGTGAGGTGTTTAGTCATCTTTTCTACAGGCCAATCCCACCACGCTAATTTCTCCAATTCGCATACTATTTCATCTGAAAATCGTTTCTTAATGACTTTTGCGGGGTTACCTCCGACGATGGTGTAAGCAGGGACGTCCGAAGTGACAACAGACTGAG
Organism: Hafnia sp. HMSC23F03; assembly: GCF_001816025.1. Lineage (NCBI taxonomy): Bacteria > Pseudomonadati > Pseudomonadota > Gammaproteobacteria > Enterobacterales > Hafniaceae > Hafnia > Hafnia sp. HMSC23F03. The sequence goes on along the minus strand of NZ_KV824234.1, from coordinate 222,178 downwards.
AGGAAATAATCGCTCCGTTACCGATCTTCACGCCGGGCATGATCAGGGCTTTGTACCCGATCCAGACATCATTTCCAATTATCGTATCACCTTTGTACGGCAAATCTTCAGGCTTTGGCATCGAACCCTCCCAACCATTTCCGAAAATATAAAATGGAAACGTCGAGAAACCTGACAGTTTGTGGTTCGCTCCGTTCATTATGAACTGGACACCTTTTGCGATAGCACAAAATTTACCGATAACCAGCTTATCGCCGATGAAAGGGAAGTGATAGAGAACATTCCGTTCAAAATTCTCTGAGTCTTCTGGATCATCGTAATATGTGAAATCACCGATGATAATATTTGGATTCGTCACCGTATTCTTGATGAAACAAACCTGAGGGAAACCTTCCATTGGATGTTTATTGAGTGGATCTGGGCCTGGCATACACCCTCCGGTGTTATATTCTGTTAGTTTGAGTGATGGATATTCCACTCATCACGAGTAATTTCCCACAATTCTGAGTCCAAAAGTCCGCAGACAAATTGTGCCTTTTCGGTTTTGATTAATCGCATGCCACTACTGGCTGAAATGTGCTGAGAGCGAATGTTTTCAGCCGCTTTTGAAGCTCGCAAAACAGGCTTATTTAAAGTATTAAACCAGTAATTTGTCGCCGCAATACTGGCTTCTCGCATTAATCCTCGCCCCTGATATTCAGGAGCCAACCAGAAACCTCGATTATTATCTTTCGCTTCGTCCAGACTGATAACGCCTATCAAATCGTCAGGATTATCCTGAAGCCGTATAGTCCAAAACCAAGCGAGTCCTTTTGCCATAGCAGGCAGTGCGATGTTATCAACGTAATGCGATGCTGCATTGTCCGGGTAAGGCCAAGGAATAGATGACACTAAATAACGCACAATCTCCCAGCGTGGGAAGCGCTTCTGAATTTGGAGCGCATCTTTAGAAACTAATGGTTTTAACAGCAAGCGCTCTGTTTTTAGCGTGGGTATCTGCATACGTTCTTCTACTTACACTCTACTTTAATAAAATTAATGAGTGAACATGAGTAATGCCCGCGTCTTGTATGAAACTGCCTTGTAACGACTTTCAGCCGCTAAGAGCGAGGAGGTACGTTATGATTCTATTCGGGAATATTATGGCCACGTCTCTTTACCATCTTTATAGACATCACGATCGTAACATTCGAATTTGCTGAATCTGCACGCTTCATTGAGATACTTTAGTGACATCGCGCGGCTTTTTTCAACGCCTTCGCCTCTGTGATACATCAAGGCTATCATGGAGAATGCGCGGGCTTTAACTGACGCTAACTTATCTTGGGAGGCGGCCTGAAAAAGGCTCATGGCTTTATCGTAGTGTTGAAGATCGAATTCTTCATGTGCTTCCCACATAACTGCGTAGGGATTGCCGCTAGTCGCCAGTTTTCTGATATTTTCTTCATAGATAGGATCGAATGTATTCAGATATTTATCCTCGTTGATTTTTACTAAACCTTCATTCGCTTCCCTCAGGCCAAGATTTACGGCTTTCTCGTAATACTGATAAGCTTTATCTGGTTCGTTTTTTGCGAGTATGGATCCTAGTGAGGCTAATGCTAACGGATAGTTCTGTTTTGCAGACTCTTCTATCAACGTCAACGATTTTGCTTCACTTTTTTCAATTCCCATCCCCCCTTTATATGCATATCCAAGATATAGCTGAGCTGAGGGATCTCCTGCGGCGGCGCTTTCCTGTAGTGACGGAATCGCCTTTTTAAGAAGTTCTTTTGCGAGGGCTTTATCCTCTCTTAGCGAATATTTAGCAAGATCTTCATCGGAGTACATATACATATTGGCAAGATAATAATTGGCTATGCCATTACCTGATTTTTTAAAATACTCAGCGGCTTTAATCTCATTAACGTCAACATTATCACCGGTATAAAATTTATATCCTTCCTTGAAATTTTCTTCATCTGCCATCATGGCGGCCTGACTCACGCCGGACACTATCAGCAATGTGGTGAGAGCTATAGTAAGGCTGTAGCGCATATCATTTTCCACTATATAAAATTTGTCTCTGGATAATAGGGTATCAGTAATATTTGTTCCATATCTGGTCAACAAAGGGGGCAAGATTCGGAAGTTTGTTGCCATTTTGTCTGTCTGTCTGTCCAATGAGGTTCCTGAGATAACCCGCATACCTTGAGAATAACGCCGTCACTTACTAAAAAGAGAGGATGGGGGAAGCCATTAAGAATGGCCCGAGGACATGTTTTATTAGGATATAAAAAAAGGCCTGATACGACTCCTGTATCAGATCTATTATTTTATATCTATAAAATCAATAAGATAAATGGCAGCGTCCGAAAATGTCCGAAATTTGTCCGATGTCATTTTGACGGGAATATCAACGTTCTTCCATTCATCTTTACGAGAGTCCAAGTACACATCAGTCATCTTCATTGTCTTATGACACCTAATAAAGATAGTTTCTTGCATGGTCAGTATCTCGTGTATGGCCCCTACAGACACAAAAAAACATACCGATCAGGCTTGGTCGAACCTGATAGCATTATTGCAGTGGTATTTTGTGACTGTAGGGACAGTTAGTTTTGGTGGGGGTTATGGGTTCGTATTGGTGGAGATATTTTTTAAATCATTTCCTCCAAGTTATCTTAAACGACCGGCATTGAGCCCATCGGCTGTATTATTCCGCATAAAAATACACCTCGCCGAGGCGAGGTGTATTGTCTGGCAATCTTTGCGCTTTATTACTTAACTTAGTTTCTGTTGGACATAGGTTTCCATCAGCAACCTCCAGGCCCGCAGGTATCAATACTAATAGAGGTTTTACCGTCTATCGTTGCTTGCCCTTTTGTGACAGAAGCAACAACGTTTAGTTTCGCGCCTCCCACATCAGCTTCTACACCCATGAGTTTATCCTCAGGGATGTCAATAGAGACATCATGTCCAACATCTGATGTCTGGACTGTATACGTCGGCGATGTGTAATCAAGCGTTTGCCCATTCTTATCTCCACTAACGTTCGATGTGATAACTATGACATCACCAGCAGACATTCCATTATAGGCTGCAATTAGAACAGGGGTTCCTCCTAGTGCAACATCAACATTAATTGCCGTACCAGATGGAGTGGATGCAGCCTCTGGAAACGACACCTGAATTGGTCCAAAGTTTGGTGAAACAAAGGTCGTTTGCGTTGATGCTGATTGTCCATTCACCGTTGCCGTTACCGTAAAGGTTTCCGCTGTGAGGTCAGTCATTGATAGTGTTGCTACACCCGATCCATTGGTATATGTCGATGATGCCGAAGCATATTTAGCATTGGTTGATGTTTTAGACCATTGCACGCTGGCACCGCTAACGGGAGTGTTTCCTTGCATGACTAACACTTGAGCGATATTTTTAGCACTTCCATCCGAGTCAGAATTGTCAGTTTGCATGGTGACTGTTAGCGTTGTTTGCACTGTATCGAATATTGCCGTTGTCTGGCCAGTTTTGCCGCCGGCGTCTGCTATCACGGTGACGGACTCTGCGGTAGAATCCGTTAGGCTCAGTGTCGCAACCCCGTTAGCATCAGTTGTTACCGTCAATGGCGTGGTTGTCGTCGCACTCCCATTATCTAAGCGCCAAGTTAAGCTAACCCCTTGCATCGCATGTCCCTCGGCGTCTTCGACTAAAGCTTGAGCGACGTTTGCGGTGCTGCCGTCTGCTGGTGAATGATTATTACTCATTGTCACTGTAATCGTATCGACGGGTACCGCGGCGAAAATGGCGTCGGCTTGACCTATTTTCCCACCAGCACTGGCTGTCAGACTCACCGTTTCTGCTGTTGAGTCCACTAAATTCAACGTAGCATTACCATTGTCGTCAGTGATGACGGTGAGAGATGTTGTTGCTTTTGCTTTGCCCTGGCCTAAACTCCAGCTCAAGTTTATGCCTTTCATGGGTTGCCCATTGGCGTCGGTTACCGTGGCTTGAGCGGTGTTTTCAGTCCTTCCGTTAGCGGGCGAATTGTTGGTTGTCATCGTCACTGCAATCTTATTCACCGGGATTGAAGTAAAGATGGCCGTCGCCTTTCCTGTTTGTCCACCGGCATTTGCGGTAATCACAACAGACTCAGCCTTAGAGTCCACTAAATTTAGCGTGGCGATACCGTTGTTATCGGTTGCGACGGTTAGCGGTGAGGTTGCGCTTGCGTTACCACTCCCTAAGCTCCAAGTTAGGCTAACACCTTGCATTGCATGTCCATTGGTGTTGGTAACCACTGCTTGAACAATGTTAGTTGATGAACCATCGGATAGCGCGTTGTTGGTTTTCATGCTGACGTCAATTTTTGAAACGGTTTCAGCGCCAAAATTTGAATTTACAGACTCTGTTTTGCCAGATGTACTTGCCGTCAGTTTTACGGTTCCTGGTTTTGAATTAGTGAAGTGTACGGTTGCTATACCATTACTGTTGGTAACCGAGTCGCGGCTTGCTATAGCGGCTCCATTATCAACAGCCCATGTAATGGCAATGCTAGGCATCGCTTTACCGTTGGCATCTTGGACTGTGACCTGACCGGCATTCTGGTCAGTACCGTCAGACTGACTGTTATTCTTTGTGAGCTTAAGGTCTAATTTGGCAACAGATTTTGTGAAGTTACTTGGCGTTGAACGGCTGATTGAACCGGATGTTGCGGTAACAACCACTTGTTCTGCTGTGGTATTAGTGACATAGACTGATGCATTACCATTGTTATCTGTCACGCTGGATAAAGTACCTAGTTTCGCACCTCCTGTTACGCTCCAAGATATCGTTGTGTTTTTCATTGGCGTTCCGTCAGACGCCATTGCCTGTGCAGTGACGGTATTTGCGGTAGTGCCATCAGCAGGACTATTATCTTTCACGCTCACTAATGTCATATCAGATAAGGCATTACCTACGTCTTTCTTTTTATATTGCAAAACAATTTCGTTATTACGCTCAACCAGATCATAACGGCTGCCTGCGAGACTACGCTGGATGGCCACTTGAGATGGTGATATTTGCTCTGCCCATGGCTGCCCAATTGTATAGCGGAAATTGATGCCAAATTTGGTTTCGTCCATGGAATCCTGACCGCGTTTATAATCTACGGCGGCAGTGATCAAAGGCACTGGTGTATAATTCAAGCCCACGGTGACAGCTGAAGGGTCGCTTTGCAGATGATCTTTATCAAATAAAGCCACATTGTCGCCGTAGTATTGCTCATACATTAACTTCGCACCGAGCTGAGGGTAAGCAGGCAAATAGCCTTCGGCCCGAACATCATAACCAT
>NZ_KV824234.1:150987-216847 GCF_001816025.1 Hafnia sp. HMSC23F03 | reverse complement strand
GCCCGAACATCATAACCATCAGCCGGTTTTTCATAGTAATCATTAAAATCACGAGAGGAGTGCCAGTCGGTGGTGCCCACATAGGTGTTGGCCGAAAGTTTTAAATTATTCGTCCACGCTTCCGCGCCCATCCCGATACGGCGATTCTTACCGGTGAAGTCATCGTCAAAGAATACGTTGCCGCCAAACATCCAGTTTTCTAGATAGAAAGTACGTACACCCATCCCCAAATTGCCAGTAACGCGGCCATCAGGTGCGCGCATACCAAGCTGGGTAAAGAGCATAGATTTTTTATTGTCATAGAGTGGGGCGAGGAAATCGATGGCGCTGTCATCCCAATTGCCATTGTCGTCGACGTTAAGCTGAACGCGAGCAGTACCAAACTGGCTCAGCCACTGTTGAGCAGATGAGGACGCGTATCCTGCCGCGGCAGAACTTGCTGTACCTGCAACCCCATCAGTACCGTTGGAGGATAAAGAGTTTGCAACGCTGCTCATAGCACTGGCATAAGGTAATGTGGTGGTGTCTTTTGTGGGTTCAAGTTTTCTATCAGTGCTGAAGGGGGACTGGCTGTAATTTGTTGACGTTTGACTTTGAGCCAAAGCATTGTGAGGTATTAGAGAAATGAGTGGAAAAATGACTTGTAGTATTATTTGTAACCACGCAAAAAAACGAAATGCTTCGCTTTTTTTTAAATAATGTTGATGTTTCATGAATAAACCTAGAGTTAATTTTTGTTTGAGTCGCTTAAATGTAGCTACTTTTTAGCGAAATGCTATGCAAACAAGAATTTTTTACAAGTAACTTAGAATGCATAAAAAATTCTTATCATTCGTATATCGAAGAAGCATTGAAAGATGAAATACTCCTAGCTTTCTCATGATGCTACGCCTATGCGAACTTGCTGTTTTTAGTTTTATTTTCAATTTCCGTGTTAGCTCCAGATTGGTGTTTGTTTCAGCAAATGCATGTAAAAAAAGCTTTTCTGTATATGTAAGTAACGGTTGATAGAATAAGTCAGCCGTAGTGTGTTCACTTGTGAAACTGTCACTAAACTTAAATGTTTTTAACCAATCCAGCGATATGGATTTACTGCTTTGAACTACAAGTTCACATTTCTCTCGTATAAATCTTGCTACTAGTCCTGCAGGTATAAAATCACTTAATATTAATATTTTTTCTCCAAACCTAAACTTTTTATATGAGGATAGTAATAATAAATTCTCAGTTGGATGTTGGTCATCAAATAATATGACATGATCGAATGAGGATTGTGCGGACTTATTGTGGGTATTGGCTGTGTGCACTTCGCTTTCTGTTAGTTCTGCGATATATCTGACAGCATTGTGAAGATAGTTGTTTTTAGTGTATGAAATGATATTCATTTGAGATCTGATTTTGTTCGTGAATAATATTATTGACTTGTGTTACTGATTTTATTTTGGCTATTTTCTTCTAGATTTTATACATATTCACATGGTCTATTTGTTTGTGTTTAAATATTATTTTATGATCATATCCAAAATTTTTATTGGATCGTGATTTTTATGAGTCCAGTTTTGGACATTTAAGCTGTTGTTTTCCTATAGTGATTTTTATGCTTTTTTTATGTTGAGATAATATGTCATGAAATATTTATTATGAATATTGTTTTTTTGTGTTATTTGTTTTTTGAATGATTTGTTTTTCATGTTGCTTTTTTTTCAAAAGAAACTATTGAAAATTATTTAAAGCACCAGCTAACCAATACTCTTTTAGCTAAAATTGCACTATATCTCTGCAGGCTTTTGCTGCCTTAACTGTTTTGAATGGTAAAAGCTAATTTATCGCCAAGGCTAATACGGGGGTAGTTGTAACGATAATGCGGGATGGCACCAGTGGTTGTACCCGTTTCGCATTACAGGGATGTGGCGTATAGATAGATAACGCAACTCGGTAGCGCATTCAGTCAAGATACCGGTAGCTTCGGAGTAGCCGCTAAAGCAGGGCAGCACAGACTCAATGCCTTTGGCTTTGATATCGTTGAGTGTTGCTATGGATGTAAAGCGTGTTCCGTATTCTGTTAGGGCATCGGTGATCAGTGTTTTCTCTGTGTGGGTTAATCCAAGTTGCTCCAAATTATCTCCCACACTGTTGATCACTGTTTGCAGTGCTCTCCAGGCATGCGCGGCGTTGAGATGGATGGTCTGTATTTCGATTGCCATCGTTCGAGCTTGCTGTTGATGACATTCAATCGGCTAACGAGCTATTTTGTGATTCTGAAAAAAAAGACCTGATACGACTCCTGTATCAGGTCTAGGGAAATGGCTCTTGGGAGAGAGCCGTGCGCTAAAAGTTGGCATTAATGCAGGCTTGGAATGCCTTGCTATTTAATAGTAGTCGACGATGCTTTTTTTTCCAGTTTTGAGCAAATCGTGCGGTTAAGCGCGATAACTGAAAATGTTAATGTCTTAATTGCTATCGATATATTGCTAGAAATGCTTCTAGGCATAGGCTCTATGCGGTGTTCCGCGAAGAGTGCTCTTATGCCAAAGATGGTGGAGCAGAAGGTAGTTTGATAACCCTCTGAAGGTCAACATAGTCAGTTTTTGGCAAGTATTTGGAATTTATAGAGTGCTAGGTGAGTGCATTCTTTTTAACCCGCAACGGGTTGCATCATATAGCTTCTATAGAGACGAGACTCTGACTCAAAAGCGTAGAGGTTTTTCACTGTTTTGTCGCGTTAGCGAACCACCAGAGGAAGAAACGGCCTAATCGAATTAGGCCGTTTGAGATAATTAGCGTAGAGGGATCGCGGTACCCCAACTCTGCCATTTATCCGGTGCATTATCGTTAAGTAGATAGTGCGTATTTGGCTGAGCCTGTGGCGCGAGCGGGGTGGTTGGTGGTGTCGCAAACGCAATACCGCCGCGGATAAACTGCTGGAATGTTCCCGTTTTAACCATGCCGCCGGTAAGACCGAACTCTACGTTATAACCTGACGCCAGCCAGAACACCGAGTTCTCGCGTACCAGCCTCTGATATTTCTTGCTGATTCGTAATGCTACATGTACTCGATCAGACATCGAGCCCAGATACAAACCGGTAACCGTTCCCACTTCGATTCCACGGAATAGCACTGGAGTGCCAATTTGCAGCGAGCCGGTTTCCGGTGCATCCACGATCACGCTTAAACCATCGAGATAGCGGGAGTCTGCGATTGACGCTTGTTGTAACTCAAAGGTTCGCATGGTGCGTCCATGACCCGGCTCCAAGTTGATATATGGCTGAAGTAGGGTCTCTAAATTGCTGACGCCGGTGGCAGAAATCTCAGGTGTTACGATGGAGAAGCGGGTGCCTTGGCGAGCAAAAGAGTCCACATATTCAGGATAAAGTACCGCCTTCGCCAACACTTCATTGCGTTCATTGGAGAGTTTGAGCGATTCCACTTGACCGATATCGATGCCTAAATAGCGAATTGGCATACCGGCTGACAGCTTGGATGCGTCATAGGTGCGCAGAGTAATTTGGCTACCAATAGCTCTGGCCGCAGTTTCAGAGGCGTATAGTTCTCGCTTCTGTCCCTTGGTGACGCTAACGCCTTCAATGTTATCGAAGCTAATCGCACCTTTGATCGCACGATCGAGAGGAGAAGCTTGAACCGTTAATCCACTGCCATTCAACTGTACCTTGGCGCCGCCTTCAGCCCAGAAAATAGTTTGTGGCGTTAGCAGTTTACGATAAGCCGGTTGGATATAGATATCGACCTCAAACGCGTTCACCTTAGGACGAACGTCGACAATCTCACCGACTTGGAACTTCCGGTACAGCACCACGGAGCCAGTCTGAATGTCTGGCAGCGTATCCGCCAGCAGCGTTAGCGTGGCCGGTGGCAGATCGCCAACAAACCCTTGTTCTGCATGCTCACTGTTTTGGTACAGCGGATATTTATCTTTCGGCTCGCCTTTGCTGCCCGCGACGATGCGAATACCGCCATCCAGCCATTCTTGTGCGCTTGCACCGAGTACCTGTACGCCGTCTACGCCGAATTTAACATCAAGGCGGCTGTTTACGATGAATTTGCTGTCTGCATGAATGCGGTTGCGATATTGCGCGTCGATAGCAACATCGAAAACAACGTTATTGTCTTTTAAAACGCGATTAAGCACCTGACCAATTTTGATGCCATTCATACTCAATGGCTGACCGACATCTACCCCGTAGCTTTGAGGGGCGCTTAGCGTGACTTTTAGCACGTTGGGCTGCTGTAATAGCGCTTCTGCACTAGGTAGTACGGTGAAATGGTTTTGTGGTTCGCCTTCACCTGGGATCAGTTCAAATAAGTTACCAGTAAGCAACTGGCTGAGTTTAGCGTTATCCAAGCTCAATTTAGGACTGGTCATTTTGATGCGCGTTCCACTACGCATCAGGTCAACGATGCTAGGATCGATAGTCAGTTCACCATTGACCTTGCCATCTTTTTCTAACGTCATTTTGGTTAGCGTACCGACCTGTAGGCCTTGATAGATGAGCGGGGTACGATCGGCCGCCAAGCCATCACCGTTTGGCAGATCTAAGCCAATGGCAACGCCGCGTTGACTATGCGCTAAATCAGGATAGAGCGTGTAATTATGGTTTGCTTTAGCCTGCTTGCCGTCTTGCGGGGAGTCGAATGCTATAGCGCCATTGACCAGTGCCGCCATGCTTTCCATCTGTACCGAAACGCCGTCTAAACCAAAGTCGCCTTTGAAGCCTGAGACGTTCCAGAAGCGGCTGTTATCTTTCACTAAATTGGCAAAGCGTTTGTCGATGAGTACGTCAATACTCACCCCTTGCTGGTTCTCGGCTATTGTAAAGTCATACACTTTACCCACTGGGATTTTGCGGTAGTAGACCAGCGAACCAGCGCTAAGAGAGCCTAAATCGGGAGCAAATAAATGAATCAGCAATTCGCCAGTATTGAGGCGAAACTTAGGCTGAGTATCCAGTGCAACGAAATGCTTACTGGGTTTTCCGGTTCCCGGCATCATGCCGATGTAGTTGCCGCCAACCAACGCATCTAGCCCAGAAATGCCTGCGAGAGAAGCCTTGGGCGTCACTAGCCAAAACTGGGTTCCGTCGCGCAGCGCATCTTTCATATCGCTTTTGATACTCACGCTGACTTCAATTTTATTGAGGTCTTTACTGAGCGCAATTTTTTGCACAGTGCCGACTTCAACCCCCTGATAGCGCACCGGCGTGCGTCCGGCGACCAGACCCGCCGCCGATTGGAAGTCGATGATGACGGTGTCACCGCGCTCTTGTAGGGTGGAATAGATTAACCAGCCTGCAATTAACAGCGCAATAAAAGGTAATAACCAAAACGGTGAGATACGACGTTTGCGTCGTAGCGTCGCGTTAGTCGGTGTATTCGGCGTTTCCTGTTGCATGAGCATCCCAAATCAGTCGGCTGTCTAACCATTCCACGGCGAGGATGGTTAGGAATACGGCGGCGCCAAAGTAAAAGGCAGCCGGTCCCATAGTGAAAGAGAGTAGTTGGTCACGATTAACCAACGACATCATTAATGCGATGACGAAGAGATCGAGCATCGACCAGCGACCAATCCACGTCACTATGCGCAGTAAACGCATGCGTGTCTTTAGGCTGTGCTGGGTTTTAAACTGAATGCTGATAAGCAAAAACAGCATCACGATGACTTTAGTAAAGGGCACTAAAATACTCGCTATAAATACGATAGCAGCAATTGGCACATTTCCCGATGTCGCGAGCGATACCACGCCGGAAAAAATGGTGTCTTCCATACGCACACCGTTCACATACAGAATCGAAATAGGCAGCAAGTTAGCAGGGAACAGCATCATGATCGCGGCAATCAGCGCTGCCCAGGTTTTTTGCAGGCTGTATGGCTGGCGATTATGCAGGGTGGTGTGACAGCGCGGGCAGCGACCACGTTCATCGGGCAGACCCGTGTAGTGACACGCGCAGCAGAGTGTCATCGAATAAGGTGATACTTTAGGCTGAGTACGCGGGTAAAATCGCTCCCAAAGCTGATTCAAATTCAGATGGATCTGCGTCACTAGCGTTAACAATGTCACCATCACATAAGCGAAAAAAGCATTACCGACATCAATATCGGCATACTCCTGCACTTTGATACAGGCGACCCCCATGCCAATAAGGTAAATATCCAGCATGATCCACTCTTTGAGCCTATCCAGCATCAATAGGACCGGCCGAAGATTCATTCCCAACTTTTCGCCAATCCGTAAATAAAGAATCGACAATGGCAATATGAGCGGTGCGCCGACGGTACAAAAAGCCACCATGCTGGCCGTTACAGGATCGCCTTGAATGGCCATTTGCCAAATGCCTTCAAGCAGGCTGGCATAAATGGTAGTCCCTAGCAGCCGAATCTGGATGAGAGGCTCGCTCAGCGCAAAGGGCATCAACAGCAAAATAGCGACAGACAGCGCGGTTAAGCGCGTCATCGACCAATCACGGCCCGAACAGATTTTTGCACAACAGCGCGGGCAATAGGCGATATGGTTCTTATCCTGCGGGGGAACACTGAATACATAGTCGCATTCATGGCAACGCTTGATGTGTTGTTCCGGGAGCGCTGTTATTCGTGTGATATTCATTTAGGAACGCAGAATGGGTGTCGCAAGGGGATGAAGTATCGCATTGATAGCCTTAAAACAGAATGATTGTTATAAAAATGTAGGACGAATTAGCGTAAAGATACAATGTGTAACGAGTTAATGTGTAGTGATGTTGGATAGGTCTTGTGTGATAACGCATTTAATGCTTATTTTATACTCGTCATTATTCAGGCTCAGAAACTTAAGGACACCGCTTGGTATTGCTTAAAAAAGGCTTAAGTGTTTTTGTCTTAGAGCTGGCGCCACAAGTGTTAATGTGACCTATTATTCAAGCCTTATGGCGATGTCCAAGTAACAAGGTAACGAGATTTAAATGAGTAAAAAAGAATTTTATGCCGATCTGGCCCGCGATCTGGCTGCGTTAAGCAGTGGTGAATATAACTTTATTGCAACATTGTCTAACGCTAGCGCCCTGATTTATGAGCGTTTAGAGAACGTCAACTGGGCAGGTTTTTACCTCATTGACGGTGATACGCTGGTTCTTGCGCCATTTCAGGGCAAATTAGCCTGTGTACGTATTCCTGTGGGTAAGGGAGTTTGCGGAACGGCGTATGCGAAAAATGAGGTTCAGCGCGTCGCCGATGTGCATGCTTTTGCAGGACATATTGCCTGTGATGCCGCCAGCAATGCTGAAATTGTGCTGCCTCTTGAGGTAAATGGACAGGTTATTGGTGTTTTAGATATCGATAGCACAGTTTATGACCGATTCGATGAAGAGGACGAAACTGGATTAAAATCAGTTGTTTATGCGCTTTGCAGGCACTTGGCAGAGTGTGATGGCGCAAAATTTGTGACATTTGCATAAGGTTGTCGTGCGTATGGCGTGGCTTTTGGCGATAGCGCCATTATAATGTCGCCTGTTCATGCCATCGCTGGTTGGCAAACCCGTTGTAATCAGGAAATTTCATGGAAAATCAACCCAAGTTGAATAGTAGTAAAGAAGTCATTGCATTTTTAGCCCAGCGTTTCCCGCAGTGCTTTAGCGCAGAGGGCGAAGCACGTCCGTTGAAAATCGGTATCTTCCAAGATCTGGTTGAGCGGATGCAGGGAGATGAAAACGGACTGAGCAAGACTCAGCTACGTTCAGCGCTCCGTCTGTACACTTCAAGCTGGCGTTATCTGCACGGCGTGAAAGTGGGTGCAGAACGAGTCGATCTTGACGGTAATTCGTGTGGTGTGCTGGAAGAGCAGCACGTAGAACACGCTCGTCAACAATTAGAAGAAGCCAAAGCGCGAGTTCAAGCACAACGTGCAGAACAGCAGGCGAAAAAACGTGAGGCCGGTGAAGCGACAGAAAACCGTCGTCCTCGTCCAGCGGGCAAAAAACCTGCTGCACGTCGCACCGATGCTGCTACCGGCGACAAAGAAGCGCGTAAACCACGCACTCCTCGTCCACAGCAGGATCGCACGCCTCGCGCTAACACTGAATCAGCTAAGCCGCGTACTGTGCCGGTGACTGACATTACCAAACTGACCGTAGGTCAGGATGTAAAAGTCAGCGCGGGTAAAAGTGCGATGGACGCTTCCGTATTGGAAATCACCAAAGATGGTGTACGCGTTCAGCTTTCTAACGGTCTGGCGATGATTGTGCGCGCAGAACACTTGCAGTTCTGATACGGAGGCCAACCAAGGCATGAACAAAATTTTCAGGGTATCAGCGATGGCCCTGGCGTTATTCGCTGGTGCCAGCTTTGCGACTGATAATGTTGCTTACAACATTAATCAGTTACCGCAGCTGCGCCAAGAGCCGCAACATGCGACCGTCAGTGAACGGGTGACGTCGCGTTTTACGCGCTCTCATTATCGTCAATTCGATTTGAATGACGATTTCTCCAAAAAGATCTTTGCTCGCTATCTCAATATGTTGGACTACAACCATAACGTGTTGTTGGCCTCTGACGTGGCGCAGTTTAAAGACCGTGAAACGACGCTGGATGATGAATTGAAATCCGGTCAGCTAGATACCGCTTATGCGCTGTTTAATCTGGCTCAGAAACGTCGCTTTGAACGTTATGAATATGCACTTTCTTTGCTTAAGTCACCGATGACTTTCGACGGCAACGACACCATTGATGTCGACCGTAGTAAATCACCGTGGCCAACCAGCACAGAAGAATTGAATCAGCTTTGGACTGCCAAAGTTAAATATGACGAATTAAATCTGAAGCTCGCCGGTAAAGATTGGCCCGAGATTCAGAAAATCCTGACCAAACGCTATCAGTTTGCGATTAAACGCCTTACACAGAGTAAGAGTGAAGACGTTTTCCAGCTGTTCATGAACGCGTTTGCGCATGAGATTGATCCGCATACCAACTATCTGTCACCGCGTAATACCGAACAGTTCAATACCGAGATGAGCCTGTCTCTGGAAGGTATTGGTGCGGTATTGCAGCAGACGGAAGATGATTACACCCAGATTAACTCAATGGTTGCTGGTGGCCCCGCGGCTAAGAGTAAAGCGCTGAAAGTGGGCGATCGCATTGTTGGCGTGGGACAGCCGGGCAAACCGATGGTGGACGTGATCGGCTGGCGTCTCGACGACGTGGTTGAGCTGATCAAAGGGCCGAAGGGCAGCAAAGTTCGTCTGGAAATTCTGCCAGCAGGCAAGGGCACCAAAACGCGCACCATCACGCTGACTCGTGAACGCATTCGTTTAGAAGATCGTGCGGTCAAGATGAGTGTGAAAACCGTCGACGGTAAGAAAGTTGGCGTGTTGGATATTCCGGGCTTCTACGTTGGTTTGACCGATGACGTCAAAGTACAGCTACAGAAACTGGAAAAACAGAACGTCAGCAGCGTAATTATCGATCTGCGCAGCAACGGCGGCGGGGCATTGACTGAGGCCGTATCGCTTTCCGGCCTGTTTATCCCGAGTGGCCCCGTTGTGCAGGTGCGCGATAACAACGGCAAAATCCGTGAAGATGCCGATAGCGACGGGGTAGTTTACTACAAAGGCCCTCTGGTCGTTCTCGTCGATCGCTTTAGTGCGTCAGCGTCAGAGATTTTTGCCGCTGCGATGCAGGATTATGACCGTGCGCTGATTGTTGGTGAGCCGACCTTCGGTAAAGGCACCGTTCAACAATACCGTTCTGTGAACCGTATCTACGATCAAATGTTGCGTCCTGAGTGGCCTGAATTAGGCTCCGTGCAGTACACCATTCAGAAGTTCTACCGCATCAACGGCGGCAGTACTCAACGTAAGGGTGTTACGCCTGATATCATCATGCCAACCGGTTTGGAATCCATCGACACCGGCGAAAGCTTTGAAGATAACGCTCTGCCATGGGACAGCATTAAAGCGGCTACCTATGAGAATGCGGGCGACGTGCAGAAGTTTGATCCGGTACTGCTTGCTGATCACAACAAGCGCATCGCTTCAAACCCAGAGTTCCAATATATCGAGCAGGATATCGCTCACTATAAGGCACTCAAAGATCGCAAAAACATCGTTTCTCTTAACTATGCCCAGCGTGAAAAAGAGAACAAAGATGATGATGCAACGCGTCTGATGCGTATCAACGAACGCCTGAAAGCTGACGGCAAAAAACCAATCAAGTCACTTGATGACGTGCCGAAGGATTATCAGGAGCCAGATCCATATCTGGATGAAACGGTGAAAATTGCGCTCGATCTTGCTCAGCAAATGCAAGGCAGCTCAAAATAATCGATTCGAGTTAGAGTGAAAAAGAGCGAGAGATCGCTCTTTTTTTATGCCTACGGCTTAGTTGTATTGGTGTATAAATCGTCAGTTATGTGAGTTTTAGTACGTCAAATTGTAAAGTTATGTTTCTTTAGTGTGTTATTGCTTAACACCTCTTGAATCCCGCGCAGATGCCCTTACGATCTAGTCATCGCATAGTGCGTACTCCATGAATGAGGATTAATAAATAATATGATGCGTATCGCTTTGTTCCTGCTAACCAACCTAGCCGTTATGCTGGTGTTTGGTGTGGTGTTGAGCCTAACAGGGATCCAGTCCAGCAGCGTGCAAGGGCTGATGGTGATGGCACTGCTGTTCGGCTTTGGTGGTTCTATTGTTTCTCTGTTGATGTCTAAGTGGATGGCGTTGCGTTCGGTCGGTGGCGAAGTGATTGAGCAGCCACGCAACGAAACCGAGCGCTGGTTAGTTGAAACGGTGCGTCGCCAGTCGCAGCAGGCGGGCATTGCTATGCCGCAGGTGGCTATTTATCACGCACCGGATATGAATGCGTTTGCAACAGGCGCACGCCGTAATGCTTCGCTCGTTGCGGTGAGCACCGGTTTGCTACAAAACATGAGCCGCGATGAGGCTGAAGCCGTTTTGGCGCATGAGATTAGCCACGTTGCCAATGGCGACATGGTAACTATGACGCTGGTTCAGGGGGTGGTGAATACCTTTGTTATCTTTATCTCGCGCCTGATTGCGCAGGTGGCGGCAGGGTTCTTGTCTGGCAATCGTGATGAAGGTGAAAGCAGCAGCAGTGGTAATCCGATGATTTATTTCGCGGTGTCTATGGTGCTGGAGATTGTGTTTGGTATTCTGGCGAGCATCATCACCATGTGGTTCTCTCGTTACCGTGAATTCCGTGCCGATGCGGGTTCTGCAAACTTAGTCGGTCGCGAGAAAATGATTGCTGCCTTGCAGCGTCTAAAAACCAGCTATGAGCCGCAGGAAGAAGGGAGCATGATGGCATTTTGCATTAACGGCCGTAATAAGTCTTTTAGCGAACTGTTCCTGTCTCACCCGCCGTTGGACAAGCGTATTGAAGCGCTGCGTACGGGCCAATACCTGAAGTAATTCAGCACGATAGAAAAAACAAAGGAGCCGAAAGGCTCCTTTGACGTTTATGGCGCTCTGTTTAACGCGCGACACGCAAACCGCCTTCGGCGCCGCGTGGTGAGAATACGACCTGCCACAGCTGAATATCGCGTGCGCGGAACGCACCAGCGCAGGCATTCAGATAGTAGCTGAACATACGGAAGAAACGCTGAGAGTAGTTATGTTCCAGCTTTGGCCAATTTTGTACAAAACGTTCGTACCAAGCCATTAAGGTGCGGTCATAATCAGCGCCAATATTGTGCCAATCTTCCATGACGAATTTACCTTCACTAGTGGTAGCAATGTGCTTAATAGAAGGCAGGCAGCCATTAGGGAAAATATATTTATTGATCCAAGGATCGACGTTCATATTCGTTTCATTAGCACCAATGGTATGCAAAAGGAAAAGACCATCAGGCTTTAAATTTCGGGCAACGACGTTGAAGTAGGTCTGGTAGTTTTTCGGTCCGACATGCTCAAACATCCCCACTGAAACGATGCGGTCATATTGCGAATCAAGATCGCGATAGTCCTGCAGCAGGATTTTTACATCTAAATCCTTGCAGCGTTCCTGCGCTAATTTTTGCTGTTCCGCAGAAATAGTGACGCCTTCGACCGACACGCCATAGTGCTTCGCGGCATAAGCGGCAAGTCCACCCCAGCCACAGCCGATATCTAACAGCGTCATACCCGGTTTTAACTGAAGTTTTTCACAGATAAGTTTTAGCTTGGCTTCTTGCGCCTGTTTGAGCGTGGTGGCGTCTTTCCAATATCCACAGGAGTACTGCATGTAGGGATCGAGCATCAGGCTAAAAAGGTCATTGCCCAAATCGTAATGCTCTTTACCCACGATCCATGCACGTTTTTTAGATTGGAGATTCGTCAATCGAGCCGCCGCAACGCGCAGCGTATCTTTAATATGATGGGGAAGCTGGTTTTCTAATCCGGCGCGTAACACTTTCTGGAAGAAAATGTCTAATCGGTCGCATTCCCACCAACCATCCATATAGCTCTCACCAAGACCCAGTGAACCTTCTTGCAATACACGTTTAAAGAAATGAGGATTCTTGACGCGAATATCAAAAGGGCGTGAACCATTTACCTCAATATCTGCCGACTGCAACATCTCACTGGCAATTCTGTACCACTGACTGTTTTGTACGCTCAGATCTTCTATACACGATGAACTCATAGTTTCTCCATGACCCATATTCTTCATATAACTCGACCTGCCAGAACGCATGGGCAATCTGTAGGCGCACGAGTACCAACGGCCAACCCGCGGTGTTTAAACCCGACTTAGAAAAATGGAAAACTGAGGAAACCCATGCGTTTAGCAGGGACTCATCCTTTAGAAAACGTGACGCGCTCCGCACGCCAGAAAAGTAAAAGTTACTCACTAGCAAAATAATTGTGAATGCAACTGTTGCAGTATAGGACGCAGCGGTGACAGACTCAAGTATGAATCTATACCGCTGGTCAATGGGTTAGCGTAAAGGAGACAAAAAATACTAGTGTTGAGAAACGTGCTTTTTGCTTGATTCTGTTGTAGTTAACTTATCTGAGCTTAATTTTTTAGTGACGCTGTCACTTTTAAGCCAATAGCCAATCATGACCAAGATAACGGTTCCCGCCATAATCGCCGTAGTTGCTAAGAGCGCAGATTCAACAAAGACCGATACCAGCAGGCTGGCAAGGAAACATACGCCAAGCTGTAAGGTATTTTGCAACGCGGCAGCTTTACCACTATTTTCAGGGAATGGCGTTAGCGCATTCGCGACCACGATAGGATAAATGGCCCCATTCGCCATCGCCATGATGCAGAAAGGGACGAGAATAGCGAACAGACCTGGTGCACTAAACATTGCCATCACGAACATCGCAATCATACACAGGCTATAAACAATCAGCAGTACAGGCAGCATCAGATTTCCACCGATGCGGCTAAGCAGCGCACGGCAGCCATAGCCACCGATTAAGAAGGCAATCGTCTGTGGCACATAGCTCAAACCAATATCGTTAGGGCCATAGCCCATATCACCGAGAATGAACGGTGAACCGGTTAGCCAAGCAAAGAAACCCGCAGAGCAGGCAGCAAAAATCATTACGTTGCCAGAGAAGATATTTGAGCGCATCAACTGGAAGAAACTGATTTTTTTCTGCGTTTTCTCTTCTGTTGGTTTACGGCGCGTATCTTTCAGCATCAACGTAGGGATCAGGAGGAGCAGAGAAATCCCGAATAATACGGCGAAAATTGCCTGCCACTCTAAGTGATTCAGTAACCATGCACCGAGTAAAGGCGCTAAGGCTGGCGACAGTGCGACCAGCGGCATGATGGTGGCAAATACGCGGTTGGCGATGCCTTTGCTGTAACGGTCGATTACCAGCGCCTGCCAAGTCACAGCGGCAGAACATACACCGATAGCCTGCACGAAACGCAGAACCAGAAGCTCAACAGTTGTGTCTACCCAGATCATTCCCAAGCAGCCAAGGCTAAACAATGTCAGCCCCATCAGCAGGACGGGCTTACGACCAATACGGTCAGAGAGTGGGCCCCAAACGAGCTGGGCAAAGGCAAAACCTGCCAAGAAGATACTTAAACTAGCACTAATTGCGCCCGCAGACGCACCCAGATCCTGCTGCATGGCACCAAAAGCAGGAAGATACATATCGGTGGCCAGATATCCCAACATGCTCAAGCCGGCCAGATAGAACATAAAAAATGAGGAAGTTCGCATTATTTTGACTCGTTATAAATTTGTTGCAGAGTGAAAGTGTGACGTGGGGAGTTTAGCGATCTCACTAATTACTTGTGAAACGCTAATATTTGCTATCATGAGTGAAAATTTTTGAAAGCAAGAAAAGTGAGGTAGCGCACATGTGGTCTGAATACTCATTAGAGGTTGTAGACGCGGTTGCTCGAACGGGGAGTTTCAGCGCTGCAGCACAAGAGCTGCACCGTGTGCCGTCTGCCGTGAGTTACACGGTACGCCAGTTGGAAACATGGCTGGCCGTTTCGCTATTTGAGCGACGCCATCGCGATGTGGAATTGACCGAGGCAGGCGCATTTTTTGTTGAAGAAGCGCGTACTATTATCAAAAAAATGAATTCCACCCGTCGCCAGTGTCAGCAAGTCGCAAACGGCTGGCGTGGACAGCTAAATATCGCCGTCGATCGCATCGTTAATCCGCGTAGGAGTCGGCAGTTAGTCGTGGATTTTTATCGCCACTTTCCAGATATGGAGTTAATGGTTCATCCAGAAGTGTTTAACGGTGTGTGGGATGCTTTAGTTGCCGGCCGTGTCGATGTGGCGATTGGTGCAACGCGCGCGGTGCCTGCCGGAGGGCGTTTTTCATTTCGCGATATGGGCTTTTTGCATTGGCATTGCTTAGTCAGTCCAGAGCATCCTCTGGCGATGATCGAGGGTGAGCTAACGGATGATAAAATTCGTCCATTCCCTGCGCTGTGCATTGAGGATACGTCAATCAATCTGCCTAAGCGCGACACATGGCTACTTGATAACCAGCGCCGTTTAGTGGTGCCAGACTGGCAGTCTGCCTGCGATTGTCTGGAAAGCGGTCTTTGCGTGGGGCTGATGCCGGCTCATATGGCAGAGCCATTGGTCAGTGCGGGGAAATTACATATTTTGCAGTTGGCGCAGCCGTTTCCTGATAGCGCCTGCTGCGTGACCTGGGAAGATCATACTCGCTCACCGGCAATTGACTGGCTTTTGGATTATCTGGGAGATACCGAAACCATGAATCAAGAATGGCTGAGCCCAGAATAAACTACAGGCAAATCATTTGCCCATTTTCTGGCACATCATCTTCATCGTGTGTGACTAAAAGGGTGGCGATATTGGCCTGTTTTAACTCATCAAAGACCCAGCGGCGAAAATGCTGGCGCAGCGTTTTATCGAGCTTAGAAAAAGGCTCGTCTAGTGCAACGACCGCTGGGCTTGATAATAGGGTGCGAAGCAGGCTGATTCTGGCGCGTTGCCCGCCGGAGAGTTCATTTGGAAAGCGGCGGGAAAACTCACTCATCTCAATCTTTGCTAAGGCTTGAGTCACCTGTGGGTGGCGTTCTGTCCGAGCAACATCATCAGGCAACGCGAATAACAGATTTTGTTCTACGTTGAGATGAGGAAATAATAAGTCATCTTGAAATAGCAGACCGACTTTGCGTTGATGAGCTGGAAGATATGTCACATCTTGTCCGTTAATTTTCACTTTTCCTCGCAGTGAAATCGGTGCATGGGCATGCCCGGCAAGCGCTAACAGCAAGCTTGATTTTCCGCACCCGCTCGGCCCCATTAGCGTAAGCGTTTCTCCGCCGGCCACACTCACGTTGAGTTCAGGCGTTAACGGCACATCATGTAAATAGACTTGAAACTGTTCGAGAGTCAACGTGCTCATTGCAGCTTACTCCTTGAGAAGGTAAAGGGGATAAACAGTGCTAACCCGTAGCCGACCAGTGGCAGAAAGGTTTGCCACAGCGCTGCAACAGCCGCCATGCGGCGATCGATTCCGCTAGCGTAGGCCACCGTTTCGGTGGCTAAAGTAGGGAAACGCCCAGCGCCGAACCCGAGAGTCGGCAGATAAAGGCCGATACTGACAGCAAAGCCTAGGGCGACGGATATCGCCAGCGGTTTACTCAATAATGGAATTTTAATATGCCAGAAGCACGACCACGGGTTTTTCCCCAGCGATTGAGCCGTGTAGAGGAGTCTACGATCAAAAGCCTGCCATGGCCCGCTCAGACTGAGGAAGTAGTAAGGTGCAATAAACAGCATATGGGCGAAAATCACGCTGGGCAGCAGGCCTATGACGTCGAACCACGCTGCTAAATGTTGTAAACCAAAAATCAGACTGATTTGCGGTAGCAAAAGAGGCGCAAGTAGCAGCCACAATCCTGTGGTTTTATGCCGCAAGAATTGCCATTCAAGAAAGCCTACACAGAGAAGCAGACTACAGAGATTGGCGATGCCAGCGATGAGTAGACTATTGATGATAGGTGCACCCAGTTGGCTTAGGCTGCAGAACCAATAATCGAACGTCCATTGCAGCGGCAAGGCGGCAGGGAACGGCCAGCGCCAAGCAATCGACCAGATAAACAAAACACTATACGAACCCAGCGTCAGCAGTATGCCAACGATCCATAGAGGCCGTAGCGGCATATGACGCTTATAGCGTCTTTGGCCGTGCGCGTTGCGGCAATAGCGCAGCCAGATCCTTTCAATCAGCAGCCAGAGGACAAAACTAAAAAGCGTGATCCCAAGCAGGAGCAACGTCCCGCTGGTCGCCAATAGCTGATGCGCCAATGCCGGATCGGTCATCCATTGCCAAATCTGTAGGGATAGCGTAGTGGGTTGCTGTGGTCCAAGCAAAATAGCGATATCCACCACGGATAAGCCAAATGCCAACACGCAGAAAACGGGCAACCGCAGGCTGCGCAGAATCTGTGGCACCAGCAACAGCCACCAGACGCGAGTTGAAGGATAGCCTAGTGCCACACCTGACTGTATTTGTCGTCGAACATCAATACGTCCGGCGATATTCAGCGCCATCAAAAACAGGAAAGGTGTTTCCTTCACCGCTAATAGCAACGTCAATGAAAGTGCATAAGGATCGTTGATAATCAGCCAATCAGGTGGGCGAGCGTATCCGGTAAGCGTGGGGGAAATGAGCCTTAACAACCAGCCCGATGGGGACAGCAGCAGGATCAATCCGGTCGCTAAAGCAATGTGGGGGATGGCGAGAATAGCGGTGGAGATAACCCGCGCGATATGACCATTCTGTCTCTGAATTACCTGCCCACATAACGCTAGAGCTAGCCATAGTGAGATTAGCGTGGCGGCAAAACCACTGAATATGCTCAGCGTGATGGATTGCGATATCCCTGGCCACTGTAGCAATAGATGCCACGACGCAAGCAAATAGCTAATGGAAAAAGTGTCTGAAGGGGGCTGAAACATAACCAGTAGCGCCGCCATAATCGGCAGCGCACCAGCAAATATCAGCACAACAGGGAACAGCGCGAGACAGGAGCGGCCGTTCTTCATTGTTTAGCGGCGATAGTCCAGATAAGGGCCATCGGCCACTGAACGACGCTCTACCAATTTAGGATGCACTTCGATAGTCTGTGAATCTTCGCGTTTGCTCACGATGCGGTCGAGCAGCATATCAAAGGCCATCGCACCTAGACGTTCTTTCGGCTGATGAATAGTGGTTAATGCCGGAGTGAAGTAACGTGCGTTACGTACGTTATCATACCCGATCACCGAAATATCTTGCGGGACGCGCAATCCCATTTCATCTGCGGCACAGATGGCACCCATGGCCATGATGTCTCCGCCGACAAAAACGGCTGTCGGGCGATTTTTTTGCGAGAGAATTTGATGCATGGCTTTGTATCCAGACTCCGGTTCAAAGTCACCTTCAACCATCCATTCATCACGCGTTGGAATATTTGCTTCTTGTAGCGCTTTCAGGAAGCCCCGCAGGCGTCCACCGCCGGTATTGCGCGACAGTTGTCCGGTAATGGCACCGATGTCACGATGGCCGCGTTCAATCAAATAACGGCCCGCCAAATAGCCCCCTTCGAAGGCGTTATCTTGAATCGCATCGGTAAAGTCGCTGCGCTGCGTTCCCCAATCCATAACAACCATTGGAATATTACGGTAGTCTTCCAGCGTCTGTAGCAGGTTTTCTGGGTACTCAGAGCACATCACCAGCAGGCCATCGACACGCTTTTGTGCCAGCATGGCGAGATAGGCTTTTTGCTTTTCAGGATTGTTATGTGAATTGCACAGAATTAGGGTATAGCCTTGGCTGTAGCAGGCGTTCTCTACGGCTTCGATGACCTCAGCAAAATAGGGCGCTTCACTGGAGGTGGCCAGTAAACCGATCGATTTAGTGTGGTTAACTTTCAGGCTACGGGCGACGGCACTGGGAGAATAGTGCAGCTCTTTAATCGCTTCCCATACCGCGGCTTTAGTCTCTTCAGCGACAAAGCGCGTTTTATTAATGACATGAGACACAGTCGTGGTGGAAACGCCCGCGCGTTTTGCCACATCTTTAATCGTTGCCATGAAACAGATGACTCCTAAGCTTATGTAATTAAAACATAGCTATTGTGTTAATCGTTTGCTTACGTACATCTAAAGTTACACCGAATGAAAGCGCATAAAATAAATGAATATGCAGAGACTTCGAGTGCCAGCCTATTCTTTTTCGTTATGAAAGCTGATACGTAGCAGTAAACCGTAAATTTTGGCCTATAAAATGCAAAAGGGGAAGTCAAAATTAAGGGGTAAGAGAAAGAATAATAGAATGATTTTCTGCGTGTGATCTCATTTGATGTATGTAAAAATGATTTCACACACTTTCTGCAAGTGTTTATGTATAATAAAAATTGATCTGATAACGAAATGCGGGAGACGAGCACATGGAAACCGATCTGAAATATTCCCTAATGACAACGGTGGCTGCTTTGGCAGTTATTGTTATCTTTAGCTTTGTGGCTGCGCTGCACTGATTTAAAGACGTGTTGGAATCTTTAGTTATTAACATGACTAAAACAAAAGGCGGTCAATTGACCGCCTTTCTTATATGCGTACGTTAAAACTTATGCCAAGTTTTTAGCGACGAATTCCCAGTTAACCAGAGCCCAGAAGTTCTCCAGATATTTAGGACGCGCATTACGGTAATCGATGTAGTAAGCGTGTTCCCAAACGTCCACGGTCAGCAGTGGTTTGTCGCCGTTGGTTAGTGGAGTTGCTGCGTTTGAGGTATTAACGATAGCTAAAGAACCGTCCGCTTTTTTAACCAGCCAAGTCCAGCCAGAACCAAAGTTGCCCACGGCAGATTTAGTCAGTTCTTCTTTGAAAGCTTCGAAAGAACCAAAGGCTTTGTTGATAGCGTCTGCTACTGCGCCAGTAGGTGCGTTGCCGCCTTTTGGAGACAGGCAGTGCCAGTAGAAGGTATGGTTCCAAACCTGAGCGGCGTTGTTAAAGATACCGCCAGTAGAGGTCTTGATGATCTCTTCCAGTGACTTACCTTCAAACTCGGTGCCTTTGATCAGGTTGTTGAGGTTTACCACGTAGGTGTTGTGATGCTTACCGTAATGGTATTCCAGAGTTTCTGCGGAGATGTGCGGCTCGAGTGCGTTTTTTTCGTATGGTAATGCAGGTAATTCAAAAGACATTGCTCTCTCCTATTATTGATCTATTTTGCGATGAAACAGTTACACGCAAGTGTTTTATGTTTCACGCATCACACTAACGTTAACGTCAGTGTGCGGGTTTTTAAATTTGAAACGATCTTGTTGTGCTCTTGTTATGGGGATCGATTTTAGCAAGTTTTGAGTCTAATAACAGGCTAAATTTTGCTTTTTGGTTATCAATTGATGAATTGTCCATCAGTAACACCGCGAGACATCAAGGAGCGAAGGAAGGATATTGAGAAAGGAGAGGGGAAATCGCAGGGATTATCCGTTATATGAATAAATCCCTGATGGTTAACGTATCTAACGAATTGTTTTTGGCGTCATGACTCGGCGAGCACCCACATAGTGACCCTGCCAATAATCATTATCCAGATAGCTGATACGAATTTGTTCACCGGTACGCGGTGACTGGATGAATTTTCCTTCGCCCATATAGACACCCACATGATCGGCTGCGCCACGGTTGTTAATGCGGAAGAAGACTAAATCGCCTTTTTGTAACTCGGTTTTCTTCACCGGAGCCGCATCGCGCAGATGATACATTTCGTTAGCCGTACGTGGGATTTTGATACTCAGCAAATCTTGATAGGCATAGTAGACCAAACCGCTGCAATCGAACCCGGTGCTAGGTGATGAGCCTCCCCAGCGGTAGGGTTTGCCAACCTGATTCATCAGCTTATTCATCGCGGTCTGTTTAGCATTCTGGTAGCGCTTTTTATGCTGTGGACTCAAGCGGATTGGCTTGCCATCAACGATCTCAACGTTGTTCTGATTTAGCGCAAGCTTAGCCAATTCATTTTTGCTGTTTAGTTTGCCGCGTTGACGACCATAACTCTTTTTATTGCTGACACGCGCAAGCGTTGTGGTTCTGGCGCTCGTTTTTTTCTCAGCAGATTTTTTATTCGGTTTAGATAGAGAGGCTAATACCGCTTTATCAATTTTCTTGCTGTTGGCTTTATTGCGAGCAACTTCACGATTGCGGGCAAATTTGCTGGCTAAAGCGCTATTCTGCGAGGTCGACTCTTTTTTAACGCTTTGTTTTTTACTCGTGGCTGTTTTATCGCTGCTCTTTTTATTTTTAGCGGTAGAAGTCGTCGTCGTTTTTTCTTTTTTGCTAGCAGCAGGCTTTCGTTTTTTACGATCGGCGGCTTCGCTACTGGTCGTGTGCGACTTTCGCTGATCGGCAACGACTTTATGCCCCGGAGAGGCATTGGCGGCATTAGCAAATAGCTGAGTAAACAGCAGAACAAAGAGTGCGATATATAGACGCATTGGTAGGTTCCAGGCTTTGTCCCAAGAAAAAAACATGGCAAACAGTATTAAATAAACAACAGGAACAGAACAGCATTCATTTCCGCTATTTATATTCTCTTTGTGACTAAATGTTACAAGAGTTAAATCGGATGCTGTTTTGAACAAAATTTGCTGTAAATCTAAACACGAACTAAACCGATATAGCATAGCACGTTTTTAGATTAAACAGTGCTTAAGGGCTGAGGACCCAAAAAATTTCAGATAATACCCCTATAAAAGATGTCGTTTTTTTCTAAGAGCGTCGCTGGGTACAATCCAGTACAATCATCTAATATGCACTTGCATGCTGTCTGCATAACACTGGTTAGAGGAAGTAAAACAAAATGACAATGACCACTATTGAAAAAATTCAGCGCCAACTTGCTGAAAACCCAATTATTTTGTACATGAAAGGTTCGCCAAAATTGCCTAGCTGTGGTTTTTCTGCTCAGGCTGTTCAGGCTTTGTCTGCTTGCGGCGAGCGTTTTGCCTATGTCGATATTTTGCAAAATCCTGATATTCGCGCCGAGCTGCCAAAATATGCTAACTGGCCAACCTTCCCACAATTGTGGGTCGAAGGCGAACTGGTTGGCGGCTGTGACATCATTATCGAAATGTACCGCGCCGGTGAATTGCAGCAGTTGATTAAAGAAACTGCGGCGAAGCACCCCGCTCAGGAAGAACAGCAATAGTGATATTGTTGTCGGATAAAACAAAGGCGCCTTAGGGCGCCTTTGTTATTTTGGTACACCTTACAACGTCATCGCAGCGATCCAGCCGAAGGCCAACAAGGGGAGGTTATAGTGCAAGAAGGTAGGAACAACCGAATCCCAAATATGATCGTGCTGGCCATCCATATTTAAGCCCGAAGTGGGGCCGAGCGTTGAGTCTGAGGCGGGGGAACCAGCATCGCCAAGTGCGCCGGCTACGCCGACAATGGCAATGGTCGCCATCGGTGAAAAACCAAAAGCGATACACAATGGAACATAAATCGCCGCGATAATAGGCACCGTCGAGAATGAAGAGCCGATCCCCATGGTGATGACCAGTCCGACGAAGAGCATCAAAAAGGCGGCTAAACCGCGATTATTACCAATCACGCTCTCAATCGAAACCACCAGCGTTTCAACGCTGCCGGTGGCTTTAATTACCGCGGCGAATCCGGATGCGGTGATCATAATAAAGCCAATCATCGCCATCATGTGTACGCCGCGGGTGAAAACATCCTGAGTTTCTTTCCAATGAATAACGCCACCGGCGATAAACACCATGAACCCCACCAGTGCGCCGAGCACGATGGAATTGGTCGCCAACTGAACGCCTAATGCTGCCAGTATCGCGAGACCTGCCACCCACAAGTGACGTGTTTTAACGCTTTTATGCTCGGGTTCTGCGGCAAGAATTTTGCGTTCGCTGTAGCGGCGGGGTTTACGGTAGCTGAAAAATACCGCTATCAGCAGCCCAACGACCATGCCTAATCCCGGTAACAGCATCGCGTGAGGAACTTGTGACGCTGTCACGTTTAGGCCATTGCCGTTCAAATTCTTTAGCAGAATGTTGTTCAGGAAAATGCCGCCAAAGCCGATAGGCAATACCATATAAGGCGTTATTAAACCAAAGGTCAGCACGCAGGCTACCGCGCGGCGATCGAGATTCATGCGTGAAAACACGTGTAGCAAAGGTGGGATCAAGATCGGGATAAATGCGATGTGTATGGGGATCAGGTTTTGCGACGAAATAGCGATGAGAGAAATAATCAGCAGCAAACCGTACTTAAACCAAAATAGTTTACTGGCGCTTGGCTGATGTCCCATTCGTGCAATGACTTTCTGAGCCAATATATCGGTGATACCCGAACGGGAGATAGCAACGGCGAAAGTACCTAGCATCGCGTAGCTAAGTGCAATTTCAGCGCCGCCGCCGAGACCACCGCTAAAAGTGGTTAGGGTCGTTTCAAGGGTGAGTCCGCCAACCAGACCACCGGTAATGGCTGCAAAGATTAACGCGATAACCACGTTCACTCGCATTAAACTCAGTAAAAGCATCACCGTGACGGCGACAACAACAGCGTTCATAGACGTCAATGTCCCAGAGTTCTAAAATTATAAAACACGTTTAATAACATTTTTTTCGCATTAACACGACAAAAACAAGAATTAGCGGGAGTATGAGGGCATAGTTCGAGGGTTGTATAGACAACAAAATGAGAGGAAAAGCCCGCTAGATAGCGAGCTATTCATCTTTATTCAGCGTTTTCTTCCGCATTGGCGGGTAAAGGCCATCCACCCATACGTTTCCAGCGGTTTACCAATTCACAGAACAGCGTAGCCGTCTGCTCTGTGTCATAGAGCGCGGAGTGTGCTTGGGTGCTATCAAATGGAATATTGGCGGCAATACAGGCCTTAGCCAACACCGTTTGACCTAATACGAGCCCGCTCAGCGCGGCTGTATCGAAGGTGGCGAACGGGTGGAAAGGGTTGCGTTTTAAGCCAACGCGCTCAGCCGCTGCCATCACAAACGAGTGATCAAAATGGGCATTGTGCGCCACAATGACAGCACGATTACAGTCGTGTTCTTTAATGCCTTTACGTACGGCTTTGAAGATGGCGTGCAAGGCTTCGTATTCGCTAACCGCACCGCGCAATGGGTTTTCCGGGTCAATACCATTGAATGCCAAAGCTTCAGGAACCAGTACGGAGCCAACAAAAGGCTCAACGTGAAAATGAAGTGTTTCGTCGGGCTCTAACCATCCATCGTCAGTCATACGTAATGTGACTGCCGCAATTTCAAGTAGCGCGTTGGTGTTGGCATCAAAACCTGCGGTTTCGACATCAATGACAACAGGGTAGAACCCGCGAAAGCGCGCGCTCAGCGTATTTAGATTGGTGGTTTCAGCCATGTTCAACTTCTGGTCTATGGAATGCAGCGCGCATTATGGCAAATTTTTACGTAGTTTGCAGTCCGCAAACGCGGTACGAACCTCATTCATGCGCGAGATAAAAAAGCGGACGCTAAGGCGCCCGCTCGGTTTTTGCTCAAACCGCATGGGTTTGATTTATTCTGGTACTTAGGATTAGTTGCCTAAACCCGCGCCAGCTTGTTTGTTTTCGATCAGCTCGATTTTGTAACCATCTGGGTCTTCAACGAAGGCGATAATGGTGTTGCCGCCTTTCACCGGGCCCGCTTCACGAGTGACTTTGCCGCCAGCCTGACGAATGCTTTCGCAGGTCGCTGCAACATCATCGACGCCCAGCGCAATGTGACCAAATGCGGTGCCCATCTCGTAGCTTTCAACGCCCCAGTTATAGGTCAGCTCAATCACGGAACCGGTACTTTCATCGCTATAACCGACGAAGGCCAGAGAGTATTTATACTCTTCGTTTTCACTGGTACGCAGCAGGCGCATGCCTAAAACTTTAGTGTAGAAGTCGATGGAGCGTTGCAGATGACCGACGCGCAGCATGGTGTGTAGTAAACGCATAATTTCCCTCTGAAAATCGAAACGGCTTGCTTTACAAGGTATAGAGCATTGTAACAGCGTACATTCAGCGATCAATAAAAGGTCGGTATTAATCGCGAGCGAGGCGGTGACAATAGATGTGGTGATAATAAATAGAAAAACCCTCTGACTGAGTGGAGGCAGTCAGAGGGTTGGCATTTATCCCCGTTATACGTAGGTATCTGCCAAAGTGTTACAGCGTTGGATAATCTGTATAACCTTTCGCACCGCCACCGTAGAAGGTTTCAGGCTGCGGCGTATTCAATGCTGCTTTTTTCTCTAAACGTTCAACCAAATCCGGGTTGGCAATAAAGTTGCGTCCGAAGGCAACGGCGTCGATCAGACCTTGGTTAATCAGCGTTTCCGCTTTTTCTGTGCTGTAGCCACCGGAACCAATAATGATACCGCTGAAGTTTTCACGCACCGCCTGACGGAACGATTCTGAATAAGGTTTGCCACCGGCCCAATCTGGCTCGGACAGATGCAAATAAGCAATTTTGCGCTGGTTAAGCTGACCGATCAGATAAAGCGCGGCTTCTTCCTGATCTTCGCCGTTGTCCAGCCCGTTGAATGGCCCCAACGGTGAAATGCGAATACCCACGCGGCCAGCGCCAGATTCGGCAATAGCCGCATCGACCACTTCGAGTGTTAAACGCGCACGGTTTTCAATAGAACCGCCATATTGATCGGTACGTTGGTTAGAGGCTGGTGACATAAACTGATGCAGGAGGTAGCCATGTGCCGCGTGCAGTTCGACCAGATCAAAACCGGCCTCGTTCGCCAACGCAACGGCGTGGCGGAAATCGTTAACGATGCCAGGGATTTCGCTGGTTTCTAAGGCGCGAGGTTCAGAGCAAGGAACGCGTACCCAATGGCCGTTTTCATCTCGAACCGTGGTGCGAGTGTCAGCGGCGATGGCTGACGGCGCAACCGGAGGCTGATTATTCGGCTGCAGGCTGTTATGAGAAATACGTCCTACGTGCCATAGCTGTACGGCGATATGGCCGCCATGCTGATGGACTCCCGCAACGATTTTTTTCCACGCGTCAAATTGCTCTGGCGTATGTAAACCAGGCGCGCCGGCATAGCCTTTTGCTTGAAACGAAACCTGAGTCGCTTCTGTGATAATTAAACCGGCGCCTGCACGCTGGTTATAGTATTCGCCCATCAATGGGGTTGGAATATCGCCCGGTTCTTTGCTGCGCAGGCGCGTCAGCGGAGCCATGAAAACACGGTTAGGTAAAGTGACATCACCAACGGTGACTGGCGTGAATAACTTTTCGATTTTCATAGTTAATCCTGTGGCGGTGTAACGCGTCATCGCACGCTACGAAGTTTAAATGAGCTCGTTGGACGTGATGCATACGAAACAACGAGGCTTGGGCAAAGACTAATAGACCGGTTGGTCTAAGTCAATACAAGCGCAAATACTTTATGATGAAATTATTTAAAATGAAGGTTTTTTAGGCGGGGATAAGACGCAGAATTCCCACAGGCGGGGAGGTGCAGCCTGCGGGGAGAAGAGCCAAGAGAATTAATGTTTAATAAGCGGCAGTAAATTGCTGCTTGATAAATTGTGGTTGCTCAATTTCATTGAGAATCGCGACGGCCAAATCTTGGACTGAAATATTAGCGGGCGCATCGCCATTCATCAGCAATGAGGTCGTACCAAGACGGAATTGTCCTGTGCGTTTGCCGGGTTCCAGCATGGCTGCTGGACATAATACCGTCCAATCCAGTTTGCTACCGGCGCGCAATTTGTTACGCAGCTCACGAGCGCCTTGCGCACCAGGGCGAATTTCTGCGGGGAACTGTGGGGTATCGATCAGTTCGACGCCCGGAGCCACTTCTAGGCTGCCCGCACCGCCAACGACCAGAAAGCGTTTCACACCTGACTTTTCAACGGCGGCCAAAATGGCATCGCTGCCTTTCACGAAGTTGGCATACAGTTCTGGGTCAGTCCAACCAGGGTTGAATGCACTGATAACGGCATCTACACCTTTCAGCGTTTGTGCTAGCCAATCAACGTTAGTCACGTCGCCAAGTGCAATGTGCAAACGGTCTACATCTGGCAAATCTTTCTGGCTACGAGCGATAGCAGTCACTTCGTGACCACGTGCTAATGCTTCATCAACGACAACACGGCCGACAAAACCGGTGGCTCCAATAATGGCAAGTTTCATTGTTATTTTCCTCTAATTAGGTTGCGATAGGATTACTTTAGACCTTAACAATTCGGTTGATAAGTGGCATATTTAAGCTTACTTCTTTAAGTAAAACTTCAAGATGACAAGGCTGATTGATGGACAAACTCAACAGGATGGCCGTTTTTGCTGTTGTGGTCGCAGAAGGTTCGTTCAGTGCGGCAGGGCGACGTTTGGGGATGAGCCCGTCGGCGGTGAGCCAGCATATGCGCACGTTAGAACAAGATCTGGGAGTGACACTCCTGCATCGCTCTACTCGAAAACTGACGCTGACCGATGCGGGAGCCGCTTTTTATCCAGGCTGCAAAGCAATGCTGCATGAAGCCAGTCAGGCAGAGCAGCGACTGGCAGAAATGCGCGACACGCTAGTGGGCGAACTGCGTATTGCGACCACGATCGGCCTTGGCGGCGCGCCATTAGCGCAGGCATTAGCCCCTTTGTTACAGGCTCATCCTAAGCTTAGTCTGAGAATTTTAGCCAACGACGAAATTATCAATTTAATTGACGTTCGCGCGGACATTGCCCTGCGGGTTAATCGCCAGTTGGATGATGCTTCTTATATCGCCCACCCGTTAGCTGTTTGGCCGATGGTGCTGTGCGCATCTCCCCGTTATTTAAATCGCTGCGGGATACCTGAAACACCCGATGAACTGAGCCAGCACCAATGGCTGGTGAATACCAATGAGGCTGTTCCTGCTTCGATTGAACTACATAGGAACAATGGAGAAACGCGTAAAATTCGTATGCCTGACATTGCTACCGGCAGTAGCAGTATGAACGTATTACGCGCATTTACGTTGGAGGGGGTGGGGATTTCTATACAGCCGCTTTATGAGATTGAGTATGAGGTAAAACGCGGTGATTTGGTGTTGCTGCTACCAGAGTGGCGACCAGCGCCTCTAAAGCTGCATGCGTTGACGTTAGAGCGAGTTCATACGGAAAAAAGCCGTCAAGCCATGCAGTGCTTACGCGATTATTTCCAAAATTATCAGCAACGTTGAATAACAAATGATAATAAATTTGCCCTGAGCCGGGTTTACGTCTTCACTTATATCTGTAAGCAGGAGGTTTGTGGTGGCCCAGCAACTTGAGTTCTTTGAGATCCCCAGCCCCTGTCGGGGCATATGTCAGGCTGACGATCGCGGCTACTGTCGCGGCTGCATGCGCAGCCGAGACGAGCGTTTTAACTGGATAAAACTGAGCGATCCGCAAAAGCGTGATGTCCTGCGTTTGTGCCGCCAGCGATGGTTACGCCAACAGCGCAATGATAAATCCGATCCCTCCAATCAGCCTGAGCAACCATCGCTCTTTTAGCTATTTATTGACTGGCTAGACGCTGACGTCACCACCTTCTGCTGAAGCTGTGAAAGTGAACAGTACAGACGCCAGACGAGTCCAGCTAAATCTCGACCGCTCTGATCCGGATGGTGAGACAAAACGTTGCTGATACGTAACAGCTCATTCAAGGTCTTATCCAGTGAGTCATGCTGAATACCTTTTTCTGTCATGATGCCTTTCAGACAGTGAATACAGACGTCACGGACCGCGGAAAGGGGATCGGAACGGGTTTGCCAATCACGTAGTTGCCAAACGATGTGGCTACAATTCAGCAGAACCACCCCCCAACGCAGTACCCAGATTCGCGACAGCTCATCTTTGCTTTGATTTAATTGACTGATGCGATGGTAAATACGTGATTCGAACTGGCTTTCGCTTTGTTGAGGCCTACGACTGATCTGATCGATAAAGTCACGGCGCAGTGCTTGAATAATCCTGCGGCTTTTACGTTTATCAGAACTCGGCCGCAGAATTTGAAACGCCACGGCAGCCAGCAGCACACCGCAAATCTTGGCGATGTTGTCGTTGACAAAACTACCGTAGTCATATTCCGGCGGATTCGTTACCAGCAAAAAAGATCCCATAAAGACGATGAGCTGTCCCCAGAGCGCGGCTGTTTTTGGGTTTTGTAATTTCAGTAGCTGCATCGTAAGCAAAACGGGTAACAAGAAGGCACAGAATACCCAGAAATCATCGATTTGAATCATTAAGCCGAATTTAGCCAGATAGCAGCCAATAGACAGCAACACCATCGCTTTAAATAGCGTGGTTAGGCTGGTCATCGGTGACGCCGATGTGGAGTAAAGCACACAGGTAATGGCGGTAATCGTCAACGCTGCCGATCCCGCGTCCCACTGTGTATTCATCCAAAATGCGCAGCCAACAACCAGCGCGATAAAGGTGCGCAGCGCGTTGTAGGCTGATTCCATACTGTCGGTATGACGCGCGATACTATGAACTTTGGGAGGGGAGAAGGTCTCTTCCGGCGATGATTTTTCAACGTGTCTTATCCAACGGCTGCCTTGCAAATAGAGCCAGCAAAAATAGCGTAGGCGAAGGTAAAAAGAACGCAGACGATAGTCACTTGGGTCATGTGGATAGATACGACTGAGGATTTTGGCCAAGCGATATTTATTGGTCTCGGGGTTCTGGAGCTCTTTGATGATCTCTTGCAATACATCCTGCAAAAATTCAGGGCGATCGGGCCAATTGACCAACATTCGTCGAATGCTGGAAATAACACTGGTCAGACGCAGCTGCTGGTGGAGTAAAAAGTTAAGGACATTGTTGCGGCTACGCAGGCGGTGATTACTCCAGAAAGCCTGAATGCGCAAAATGTTCATGGTGAGGATCTGACCAATTAGCCCCTCATGCGATGCACGCATTTCCGGCGTTGTTTCCGGGTGCCAAAGCATGGTTGCATGCTCTAACAGACGTTGGTGCATACGTCGTAACGACGTCAGAAGATTAGTTCCGTCAGAGGTGCTAGGTAGAATCATCATCATAAAAGCACCGCAGAGCAGGCCGGTGATCACTTCACATACGCGCGCCTGTGCAATATCAAAGATCTGCATGGTGTCGGTCGATTCGGCGGTTGTGAAGGCGATGATTGCGGCGGTGTAGCCCGCTAGTGCAAACGCGTAGGCGACGTTATTTTGATAATGATTGGAAACGTAGGTGCAAATTGCTATCCATGCGGCAATAAATAGCGTAAATAGCCACGGATCGTTGAGACATTGGCCCGCAATGAGTACCGAAGCCGCCGCGCCAAGTAGGCTACCGGCGATACGACCAATGCTTTTACTGATCACGCCGCCGACGGTTGGGAAGCTCACCACCGCGGCAGAAGTAAAGGCCCAATAAGGTTCATCAAGATCGAGTAAAAACGCCACCCACAGAGCAAGGCACATCGCTATTGCATTGCGTAAGGCATAGCGCCATTGCCCAGCATTGGCCTTTGCCCATGGCGTGTTGCGCCAATCTAGCCAAGATAAGTTCACCATTCTATCCTGTTAGTTAGCACGAACGTTAATTGTGCAAGTGGTGCCTGCCACCAGCAAAACGTCTTTGGGGACATTTTCCAGTTTTATTCTGATCGGCACGCGTTGAGCAAGGCGTACCCATGGAACGTTGGGTTTTACGTTAAGCAGCATATTATCGCTACTGTCTACGCTTTGGTCGTAAATTGCGCGCCCAATACTTTCAACGCTCCCGTGGAGTGGGATATTTCCGTTATATAGAGTTATATCCACGTTATTTCCGATGTGTATATGCTTTAGCTTAGTTTCTTCGAAATATCCCATAACATAAAACGAATTAATATCAATAAGAGCCACAAGGGGTGAGCCAATAGAGGCATAATTCCCAACTCGAGTTTGTAAATTAGTTATAAAACCACTGACAGGCGCATAAATATTAGTATGCTGTAAATTCCACTTAGCCTGTTCCAAATTAGATTGCGCGGATTTATAATTAGCCTTCATTGCCTGCGCATTTAAATTGGCTTCGTCGAGATCTTCTGCAGAAATCACGTTGCGGGGCAGATTACCGCGTCGAGCGGCTTCATGGGTGGCCTTAGCCAGATCGGACTCCGCTTTAGCCATGGCGGCATTGGCGTTGCTCAGTGCAATTTCAAAGGGTGTCGGGTCTAATGAAAATAGTAAATCACCTTGTTTTACCTGTTGGTTATCATTGATATTTACGTTGATGATTTTTCCAGATACTTCTGGTGTAATATTGACAAGTTCAGCCCGGACTTTTCCGTCACGAGTCCAAGGTGATTGCATATAATAATTCCAGGCCCACCAGCCTGCGGTGATCGCTATTGCACAAACTATAACCGTTGAGAAGTAGCGTAATGTGTTCAGTTTCATATTATTTTACCAACTGGTTAATAGCCAAAGACTGGCGCTGAAACAAATGACAAAAATTGACAAATCCATCAATGTCGGGTGCCAAATATCGCCCGAATAAATAGTATCGCGAAATATACGGTGGATTAGCAGCCAAAAAACAATGCCGAGCAGAACTGCTTTAAAAATAGGCGGAAAATAGAGCGACGCGCCTAAAATGAGATCCTGTAAGGGCGAGCCCTGAGAGGAGGAGATGATGTCCATGTTTACCACTCCTGATCCATTAAGAGATTTATAGGTAACATAGATGTTAATTCACCATATGCATAGATTATTTTCTGGAGGTTGTAGATATACATTTGAATTTTTTACGATTGGGAACCAAACTAGAAGCTACTCTGGGTGAGTATCTTAGCATGCTAATTATAAGGAGAGTAAATTGGAATCGACACTAGGGTCGGATTTAGCACGATTAGTCCGTGTATGGAGAGCGTTAATCGATCAGCGTTTGAAGCCATTGGAACTAACGCAGACGCATTGGGTAACTCTGTACAACATTAATCGTCTACCACCAGACCAGTCTCAAATCCAACTGGCCAAAGCTATCGGCATTGAGCAACCTTCACTGGTTCGTACGCTAGACCAGCTTGAGGAAAAGGGGCTAATTACCCGTCATACCTGCGCAAACGATCGACGCGCTAAACGCATTAAGCTAACGGAAGAAGCCGCGCCCATTATCAAGGAAGTGAACGACGTCATTACGATGACTCGCGGTGAAATTTTATCTGGGGTTTCCCCGGAAGAAGTGACACTGCTGACCAATTTGATAGAACGTCTGGAACAAAATATTATTCATCTACAAAACAAATAATTATTAGTCTTTTTTTATTACTATCAGCAAACCAAAAAAAACCGGAGACACTGTCTCCGGTTTGGTGATTTCTCTTAGCCACACGAGGCTTAGTTCGTTGCGGAAACACTCACGCTGCTACCGCTAGACAGCAGCATAACGCGCTGACCAACGGAGAAAGGTTTGTTGCCGTTCTTCTGTACCACGGCGATAGTTTTACCGTCATCTTTGCGAATGACAAGCTGAACGCCGTCGGTACGGTTTACTGCGCCCTCAATACTGTTGCCAGCTAAGCCACCTGCAACAGCACCCGCCGCCGTGGCTAAGCTACGACCCGTACCACCACCGACAGTGTTACCTAAAAATCCACCCAGAACCGCGCCGCCGATAGAACCGATAACGTTGCTATCGTTACCCGCCTGAATTCGAACCGGCTGAATTGAGACAATGCTACCGTAGGTCACTTGCTGTACTTCTTTAGCCTGACCGGCAGTATAAACGTCACCAGATAGCGTACTGGTGTTAGCACAACCAGCCAATGTTGCACCGGCGAGAGCGATAACAATAAGACGCTTAATCATAACAATATTCCTTCCATTCTGGCCTTTTACGCTCGGGCTTATTTTGCCTGTCGTTGCGGCTGTGTGTTTACTCTAAAGGGTTGGCTATATACCTTTGCCTGTATCGCTGTAGCATACCGTTGAATGACTCAACCAACAATAAACAACCGTTTAAGTTGCGATGGATTAAATTATCGTCAACGAATATCACTATTTTACTTCATTTTGTCAGCATGCAAATCTTTCGCTGTGAAAATATTACGTCAACTAAAGTAAGGAAAGTTTATGATATTGGCACGGAAATTAGATAAATCCGGTTTCGTTTGATGCCTGAAGCGGATAATTTCACTCTACGATAATAAATAAGGACGATGAAATGAGATCGGGACGGTACATTGGCGTTATGTCAGGAACCAGCCTTGACGGGATTGACGTTGTCATTGCCGCTATTGATGAGCGGATGGTTGCACAGCAGAGTAGATATTCACATCCAATACCGATCGCCGTTAAAAAAGCGATCTTAGGGATGTGTCAGGGACAGGCGGTCACGCTCGCTCAGGTTGGGGAACTGGATCGTCAGATGGGCAGCTTATATGCCGAGGCGATCAATCACCTGTTGGCTGAATCATCGCTAAGCGCTCAGGATATCACCGCGATTGGCTGTCACGGGCAAACCGTCTGGCATCAACCAGAAGGTGATGAGCCTTTTACCATGCAGATTGGCGACAATAACCGCGTTGCCGCGCTGACTGGAATTACTACCGTTGGCGATTTTCGTCGTCGCGATATGGCCTATGGCGGGCAGGGCGCGCCGTTGGTTCCTGCGTTTCATCATGCTTTGCTTACCCATCCAGTCGAGCGGCGGATGGTGCTGAATATTGGCGGCATTGCCAATCTTTCACTATTGCTCCCCGGTTTACCGGTACGCGGCTTTGATACCGGGCCCGGCAATATGCTGATGGATGCATGGATCTGGCGCAATCATGCCAAGGCTTATGATAAAGACGCGGAGTGGGCGACGCAGGGAACGGTGAATCAGGCGCTGTTACAGCAACTGCTGGCTGAGCCCTATTTCGCACGCCCTGCGCCGAAAAGTACGGGGCGAGAGCTTTTTAACTTAGGTTGGCTAGAGCATCAGCTGAGTTTACAACCTGAGATCCCCGCCGTGGATGTGCAGGCGACTTTGGCCGAATTGACCGCAATCAGCATCTGCGATCAGGTTCAGCTCGCGGGAGGCTGTGAGCGTCTGCTGGTGTGTGGCGGAGGCGCGAGAAATCCGCTATTGATGAGCCGTATGGCGGCCTTGTTATCGGGAACTGAAGTATGTAATACGGATGCCTATGGCGTCAGCGGCGATGACATGGAAGCGTTAGCCTTTGCCTGGCTGGCGTATCGCACGTTGTCAGGGCTGCCTGGTAATTTACCGTCGGTCACGGGAGCCTCGCAGGAAACCGTACTTGGCGCGATTTATCCTGCGAACCACATTATCTGATTTATCCGTAAAAATGGGAGAGCACTCATGTTTAAGTATACCTGTGCTGCCGCTGCGATTTTGTTGCTGGCTGGATGTCAGTCGATGCATAAAAAAGAAGTGGCGCCTGAGCAGTTTAGTTATCAATGCGGCACCACGCCTTTAACGGTGACGGTGGATAACCAAAAAGATCAGGTGAGCTTTATTATGGATGGTAATCAGCTCACCTTGCCGCATGTGGTTTCTGCGTCGGGTGCGCGCTACAGCGATGGCAAATATACGTTTTGGTCGAAGGGGAATACGGCCTTTGTGGAACGTAATGAGCAAATCATCATCGACAACTGCGTCCTTAAATCCTAGTTCTCATGGGGCAGCGACACGCTGTCCCCATTTTTAAACTGTCTCTCATCCTTTCTGTTACCACTGTCCCTATAACAGGCAGTGCACTGTCCCTCCGTTCTCCTCATTAAAACTAAAATTCATAAAAATCAATAAAATAAAATGGTGCTGCATTCATCGACTGGTTAAAAATAACGCGATTTGTGCTCAGGTTTTAGATGTTATCGCGCATAAGGCTATTTTCTGAACGATCGGTGAATTGAGATTCTTACCCCGCGGGAGCAGAATAAGGCTCTGGACTGGTGATGGACTGCTGAATATGAGTGAAAACAACGAGTTTGATGTTGCCGATCTGCGTCGTGAGTATGTGCGTGGTGGATTACGCCGAAGCGATCTTACCGACGATCCGTTAGAGATGTTCGAACGTTGGCTCAAACAAGCCTGTGACGCGCGTTTGGCCGACCCAACCGCCATGTGTGTAGCGACGGTGGATAAACATGGCCAGCCATACCAGCGTATTGTGCTGCTGAAACATTTTGATCAGCAGGGCATGGTGTTTTACACCAACCTCGGCAGTCGCAAAGCGCAGCAGTTGGAAGAAAATCCTCATATCAGCCTGCATTTCCCGTGGCATATGCTTGACCGACAGGTCAGCGTGCTAGGGACGATTGAAAAGCTTTCTACGCTGGAAGTGATGAAGTACTTCCATAGTCGACCTAAAGATAGCCAGATTGCCGCTTGGGTATCGCGCCAGTCATCGCGGATCTCGACCAGAGGAATTCTGGAAGGGAAATTTCTCGAACTGAAGCAAAAATTTCTGCAAGGCGAGATCCCGTTACCCAGTTTCTGGGGCGGATATCGCGTAAAAATCAACTCGATGGAGTTTTGGCAGGGGCGAGAAAACCGTTTGCATGACCGTTTTATTTACCAACGTCATGGCGATGCGTGGGAAATTGACCGGTTGGCGCCTTAATCAGCGAAAAACACGAGTTAAATCTAGCGCGACGGGCGTGACCACTTTATTCTATAGGGCTAATCACCCGCACGAGCTATCTCCCGTATGGAGCGCGCGGTAGTAAATTAAAATCAAATGGAGTCTTTAATGGCGAGCAGCAACCTGATTAAACAACTGCAAGAGCGGGGCCTCATTGCCCAGGTAACGGATGAAGAAGCGTTGGCAGAGCGACTGGCGCAAGGGCCATTAGCACTGTATTGCGGTTTCGATCCTACCGCTGACAGCTTGCACTTGGGCCATCTGGTTCCGTTGCTGTGTCTGAAACGTTTCCAGCTAGAAGGCCATAAGCCTGTTGCTCTGGTGGGCGGCGCAACCGGTCTGATCGGCGATCCCAGCTTTAAAGCTACCGAACGTAAACTGAATACTCAGGATACCGTGCATGAGTGGGTAGACAAAATCCGCCATCAGGTAGCGCCGTTCTTGGACTTCGACTGCGGTGAAAATAGCGCAATCGCAGCGAACAACTACGATTGGTTCGGCAACATGAACGTGCTGACCTTCCTGCGTGACATTGGCAAGCATTTTTCTGTCAATCAGATGATCAACAAAGAAGCGGTTAAGCAACGTTTGAACCGTGACGACGTGGGTATTTCTTTCACCGAGTTCTCCTACAACCTGCTGCAAGGTTACGATTTTGCCAGCCTGAATGAACTGCACGGCGTAGAGCTGCAAATCGGCGGCTCCGATCAGTGGGGCAACATCACTTCTGGTATCGATTTGACTCGTCGTCTGCACCAGAAACAGGTGTGGGGTTTGACCGTTCCGTTGATTACCAAAGCCGATGGCACCAAATTTGGTAAGACCGAAGGCGGCGCAGTATGGCTGGATCCGAAGAAAACCAGTCCGTACAAATTCTACCAATTCTGGATCAATACCGCGGATGCGGACGTGTACCGCTTCCTGAAGTTCTTCACCTTTATGGATCTGAAGGACATTGATGCTCTGGAAGAAGAAGACAAAAACAGCGGCAAAGCGCCGCGTGCGCAGTACGTTCTGGCTGAGTTAGTGACCCGCATGGTTCACGGTGAAGAAGGACTGGCTGCGGCAAAACGTATTACTCAGAGCCTGTTCTCTGGTGCACTGAGCGAAATGACTGAAGCTGACTTTGCACAGCTGGCACAAGACGGTATGCCTATGGTTGAGCTAGAGCGTGATGCAGACTTGCAGCAGGCGCTGGTGGATTCTGAACTACAGCCGTCTCGTGGTCAGGCGCGTAAAACTATCGCGTCGAATGCAATTACCATCAATGGCGAAAAACAGTCTGATCCGGAATATACCTTCAGCGATGCTGATCGTCTGTTCGGACGCTTTACTTTATTGCGTCGCGGTAAAAAGAATTACTGCCTGATTTGCTGGAAATAAGCCACGGATGCAATTAAAGGGGGACTCAGGTCCCCTTTATTTTCCCCTTATTATGAATAAACAGCTGTCGACAGCGGCAGTGATGTAGGTCGCATCCATGAAAAATATCCTATCTATTCAATCTCATGTGGTTTTTGGTCACGCAGGAAACAGCGCCGCTGTATTCCCTATGCGTCGTATGGGCGTTAATGTCTGGCCGCTGAACACCGTTCAGTTTTCAAATCATACCCAGTACGGTCACTGGACTGGTTGTGTGATGCCCGCCAATCATTTGACGGAAATTGTGCAGGGAATTGCAGATATCGATCAGCTGAAAAACTGCGATGCCGTATTGAGTGGGTATATTGGTTCGCCGGAACAGGGCGGACATATTTTGGATATTGTACGTAAAGTGAAAGCGGCGAATCCCAATGCATGGTATTTCTGCGATCCCGTGATGGGGCATCCGGAAAAGGGCTGCATTGTTGCTCCGGGCGTCGCCGAGTTTTTCGCTCGCGATGCCGTCGCTAGCAGCGATATCATGGCACCTAACCTGCTTGAATTAGAACAGCTGACCGGACATACCATTAACAGCGTAGAAGAAGCGCTCGCTTCAGCTCGTAGCGTGATTGCTCGCGGCCCTAAAGTGGTTTTGGTTAAGCATTTAGCCTATGCGGGTTATCATAAAGATCGCTTTGAAATGATCCTCGTTACCGCTGATGAGGCATGGCACATCAGTCGTCCGCTGGTCGATTTCGGCGAACGCCAGCCGGTTGGCGTTGGCGATTTGACCAGTGGTCTGTTATTGGTCAACATGCTGAAAGGTGAACCGCTGAAGAAAGCTTTGGAACACGTGACAGCCGCTGTGTATGAGGTGATGTTGACCACGAAAGAAATGGGCGAGTATGAGCTACAGGTGGTCGCTGCTCAGGATCGCATTGCGCAGCCCGTTCATCAGTTTGCCGCCGTCGCATTATAAGTACCGTTTGAATCAAAGAATCCCCCTGAGCGCAGGGGGATTTTCTATTTAGCTAAGATCAGAATGGTTTGGTCGGTAAATATTTCCCATCAAAGGTGATTACCGCGCGTGAGCCACCTTCAGGATCTTCCACTTTCTTGATATCCATTTTGAAATTTATTGCACTGATAATCCCGTCACCAAACTGTTCGTGTACCAACGCTTTCAGCGTTGTACCGTAAACCTGCAGCATTTCATAGAAACGATAAATCGTAGGATCGGTCGGAATACCCTGTGGAATTGAACCACGCAAAGGGATGGCCTGTAGCAACAGCGCCGCTTCTGGTGGAAGCTCCAGCTGTTTGACTATCTTCTGCGCTGCACATTCCGGCAAGGCATGCTGGCCCAATAATGCAGCTGTCACAAACGCGATATTCATATCGGTACCGTCTGCCAGATCCTGCCATGAAAGATTCTTCGCAATTTTTGCCATCACGATGGTTTCCGTTAAGGCGACGCGTGCTGTTTGGGTGGTTAAGGTCTGAGTCATGGTATTTTCCTTCTAATGAAAAGGGTTAGGCTGCGCTGGCGGTATGGTGTGAGGCCAAAGCGCAGGCGTAGGGTTTTTCGGTGAGCGAAACGAATTTTTGGCTTTCGCCTTCAAGCGTCAGCATTGCTCCGCTTTCGATGTCATAAACCCAGCCGTGTAGGTTAAGCCGCCCTTGCTCAATGGCCACGGCAACGGAAGGGTGTGTTTTTAAGTTGGAAAGCTGCGCAACGACGTTGGCTTGAACCATGCCATTGAGGCTTTCAGCTTCGGAAGCGTAAAAACGGGAAGCATTGACCAGCTTAGCGGCATCGGCGTGTTTCAACCACTTTGCCACCATCGGCATATGGTCAAGGCTGATACCTTGGTTAATGGCCGTCATAGCGCCACAGTCGGAGTGACCGCAAATCACAATATCGGTCACGCCAAGCGCGGCGACCGCATATTCAACGCTGGCGGAAACGCCGCCGACTTCGGGACTATAAGACGGCACTAAATTTCCAGCGTTACGAATAACAAACAAATTGCCTGGTTCTTGCTGGGTGAGAAACTCCGGCACCACGCGACTATCGGAGCAGGTGATGAAGAGAACGCTAGGGCTCTGTTTATTGGCTAGATCTTTGAAAAGCTTGGTGCGCTGTGGAAAGCATTCCTGTTGAAATTTCAAGAAGCCTTCAATGATGTTCTGCATGATATTTTCCTGCGTGCTAAAACGTGCAGCAAGAATGCGGCTTTCTAGGTATAATGTCTAAGCGCCATTTTTTATACTTTGTATAATTTTTTTGAATAGTAGGTGTTATGTTCCTTCGTAATCTGCGGGCTTTGCTTTCCGTTGTTAAGCACCGTAATTTCACCCGAGCGTCGGAAGAGGTCTGTTTATCTCAACCGGCACTATCGCAGAAAATCAAACAGTTAGAAGAACAGCTGGGCGTCGTTTTGCTCGATCGTTCGAACCGCGTCGTTAGGCCCACCGATGTGGGAGAAGTGTATCTTTATCATGCCCGCCGTGCGCTGAATGAGCTTGAAATGGGCTATCGCGCTATTCATGACGTGCAAGACTTAAGCCGCGGAAGCTTGCGGGTGGGGTTCACACCGACCTTCAGCGCTTATCTGATTGGGCCGTTGTTCACGCGTTTCTACCAACTTTATCCCCATATCAAACTACATCTGCGTGAGCTTTCGCAGGAACAAATAGAAAAAGATTTGCTGGAAGGTGACATCGATCTTGGCGTGGCCTTTGTGTCGCCGGAGTCTGAGCATATTCGCTATCAGCCGTTGTTTACCGAACGGTTGGCGGTGGCGGTGGGGGAAAACAGCCCTCTCTATCATAAAACGATGATGACGCTGGATGAAATTGCT
The DNA here is from genome assembly GCF_001816025.1 of Hafnia sp. HMSC23F03. Lineage (NCBI taxonomy): Bacteria > Pseudomonadati > Pseudomonadota > Gammaproteobacteria > Enterobacterales > Hafniaceae > Hafnia > Hafnia sp. HMSC23F03. The sequence continues at coordinate 177,555 of NZ_KV824234.1, read as the reverse complement.
ATCGCGCCCATGGTGCTATTAAGTCAGGACTTTGCTACGCGCTGTTATATTGATCGCTATTTTAATCAACACCAACTACAACCCAATTTGGCCATTGAGGCTAATTCCATCAGCACTATTTTGGATTTGGTGAAGAATAGCGAGCTGGTTTCCGTATTGCCGCAGGCCATCATCGAAAAGCAGAGTGAAATTCATGCCATTGAGTTGATGCCCATGCTGCCAGAGCGCATAGCCGCACTGTTGCAGCACAAAACACATTATACCAATGCAGCCAGTCAGGCGTTTACGTCGCTGGTGGGCGCTGAATTTACGCAGGCGTTTTTTGAACAGCAGGTGGTTTTTGAACAAAAATAAAAAGGCCCAAAGGGCCTTTTTAGAATGTGGTATCGATTACTTCAGGCCTTCGGCGGTCAAAGCTGCGTCAACGGCAGGACGAGCAGCGATACGAGCAACATAGCTCACGATGTGTGGATAGGCAGATAGATCGAAGTGCAGCGCCTTAGCCCAACCTAAAACGGTAAACAGATAGGCATCAGCAACGCTGAAACGAGCGCCTAGCAGATAGTTTTGGTTGCTCAGCACACCGTTTAGATAGGTAAACTGCTGTTCCAGCTTCTGGCGCGCAATCGCTTTATATTCGTCCGGCGTTTTCGGATTGAACAATGGGCTGAAGCCTTTATGCAGCTCGGTGGCAATATAGTTCAACCATTCGATGGCGTGATAGCGAGCCAGCGTTCCTGACGGCGCAATGAGATTACGGTCAGGCACCTTATCGGCCAGATATTGCACGATGGCAACGCCTTCGGTCAGCAAGCTACCGTCGTCTAACAACAGGGCAGGCACTTGGCCTTTCGGATTGATCTTCAGAAAGTCTTCACCGTGCTCGGTCTTTTTAGTGGCAAGATCGACGCGCTCAATCGTAAAGTCTAGCCCAGCCTCACGCAAAACAATGTGCGGAGAGAGAGAACAAGCTCCGGCTTTGTAAAACAGTTTCATCAAATACTCCTTGGACGATCCTGAGACAGTTAGATTGTACCCGCCATACTTCGGGCTGCATGTGTGCTAGCTGCATGCCATGCGAATTATTTAGGGCGATAGCTACCGAAAATTCATATTACGGCGACATCGCTCTCTTGTCAGTCATTGCTTTATGTATTTGCAGTTAATTCACGCATAAAAAAAGCATCCCGAAGGATGCTTTTTGGACATAACGTTTAGCGATTAAGCGGTTGCCGCTTCGCGAGCAGTTTCTTCATCGCTGCTTTGAGTCATGCGATTCAGTTTAGGCGCGGTCAGCATCATCAGTACGGCGATAACGGCAGTGACAATACCAATCTGCATAAACACGTGGCTATAGATAGCCAGTGAAGCATGGGCATCTGGTACGTCTGAAGGTACTGCGGTCAGCGCAGCCACTTTACCCGCAATCAGCGCCGCTGCTGCGGTGGTCAGGAACCAAGAGCCCATGATGAAGCCCATCAGGCGCTGTGGAACCAGTTGTGCAACCATAGCCAGACCCAAGCCAGAAATCATCAGTTCACCGATACTCTGCAGCGCATAGCTCAGAATCAACCAGTTCACAGACATAATGCCTTGCTCGTTGGCGAAGGTTGCGCCCCATGGCAGCACCAAGAAGGCACCAGAACAAAGCACCATACCGATAGCAAATTTGTGTGGCATTGGCAGACGGTCACCCATCTTGTTATAGACCGCAGCCAAAATTGGGCTAGCAACCATGATCCAGAATGGGTTCAGAGCCTGATACTGTTCTGGTTCAAATGCGATACCGAGGATAGAGTGCTCAACGTTATGAATGGCGAAGAAGTTCAGCGACGTTGGCATCTGGCTGTACAGCACGAAGAACACCACGGCTTCCAGCATCAACAGGAATGCCACGATCATTTTGCGACGAGCAGCGCCATGCAGAGCGAATGTCTCTTTAGCAAATACCAGAACGATACCCAGAGAGATAATGGCCAGCGCCCAGCGAGCAACGACTTGGTTGTGCAGCAGCCAGTAAGACACACCGATCAGAACCACAATACCGACGAGGGTCATCAGCAGCTTCGTCATGGCTAATGGCTCAAAGTCAGGCTTAGAACCGTGGTCTTTAACCCAGCGACGGCACATCATGAAGTTGACCAGCGTGATCAGCATACCCACAACGCTCAGTGAGAACGCGATGTTCCAGCCATACTGTGCGGCTAACCACGGGGTCGCCAGCATAGAGAAGAAGGAGCCGATGTTGATGGACATATAGTACATGGTAAATGCACCGTCCAAACGTGGATCGTTTTTCTCATAGCAGGTAGACAGCAGGGAGGATGGGTTTGCTTTGAACAAACCGTTACCAACGGCGATAGTCGCCATACCCGCATAAACCCACGTGATGTTGTGGCCAGAGAATGCAACTAAGGCGTAACCGACCGCTAATACCAATGCGCCCAGCACAATGACGCGTTTCGCGCCGAGGACTTTATCACCTAACCAGCCACCGATGGCGACAAAGCCATAGACCAATGCACTGAATGAAGAGAACAGGGTGATAGAGTCGGCTTCGGTCATGCCAAGCATTTTGACCAAATAAACGGCCATAATGCCCTGAAGGCCGTAGTAACCAAAACGTTCCCATAGTTCGATGGAGAAAATCAGGTAGAAAGCTCTAGGCTGCTTAAAGGCGTTAAGACTAACGCTCTCGTCTGCCTTATTACTGTTGTTGTTTGCAGTTGACACAAGTACCTCTAATTTTTCACACCCTATCGAAGACAGGGAAGCAAAAAGTGATGCTGGGAAGCATCCTTTTGCATTGTTATAGGTTGGAAGATCGGGGGTTAATGTTCACTATATGGTGGTCGCTGACAATACCTGAGAAATATTCTGTTACATAAACACAATGCAGAACATCCGCCAGATGTTACAAATGTTATGCAGAGTGAAGCATTGTGTTTTTGACGTTTCCCGAATTAATCTTTTGCTTAAATCATAATCAGAAGGTATTTCGTTATATATTCTGCTATTAAGTAAAAATTCAGCGTGATCAACTGCCATTACTGAAAATGACATTGTTATAATAATGCATAAGTGTTTATATGCATAACTATCCAAAAAATTCACATTTTGTATGGAAACGAGGCTTTTTTGTGGCTTTCTAAATGTGATCTATTTCAAAAAAATGATAAAGAAAAGTCTTGAATTTATCATTGAGTTCGCTTTTGGTGCGTTTTGAGAAAAACAGAGAGCACCGTCACGATTACGAAATACGGAACGGCTTTTGGAAAGTGTATGGATAGGTGTCAACACAAGGTTTAATCGAGGGAGTTGGCACGGGAAAATACCCGTGCTTCATAACAACATTACCCGTTAGGATTCAGGGTAAACTTTTTCTTTAAACTCACATAAATCTTCAATAATGCAGGAGCCGCAGCGCGGTTTACGGGCGATACACGTGTAGCGTCCGTGCAAAATCAACCAGTGATGACAGTCCAGCTTGAACTCTTTGGGCACGACTTTCAGCAGCTTCGCTTCGACTTCATCCACGTTTTTGCCCGGCGCAAAACCTGTGCGGTTACAGACGCGGAAGATATGCGTATCAACGGCGATAGTTGGCCAACCAAAAGCGGTATTCAACACCACGTTGGCCGTTTTTCTCCCTACACCGGGCAACGCTTCCAGCGCCGCACGATTTTCAGGTACTTCGCCGTGGTGTTTATCAAGCAGAATTCGACAGGTTTTAATGATATTTTCTGCTTTGCTGTTATACAGACCGATAGTTTTGATGTACTGCTTGATGCCGTCGACGCCAAGTTCAAGCATCGCCGCGGGCGTATTGGCAACAGGATAGAGCAACGCCGTCGCTTTATTTACGCTGACGTCGGTCGCCTGTGCGGATAGCAGTACGGAAATGAGTAGCTCAAAATGGGTGCTATAGGCCAACTCAGTTGTAGGATGAGGATTGTTCTCTTGTAGCCGCTGAAGGATCAGCGTGCGCTTTTCCTGATTCATAGTGCCTGTTCGCTATTTTTTTCTACGCGGGTCGTCGTGGCCGCAGCCATATTTTGACGCTGAGTCTGACGCGCTTTCATTTTCTGATCAATAACATACTTCAGTGCGAGTAAGAAGCCCAGCCCCAAAAAAGCACCCGGCGGCAGCATGGCAAGCAGGAACGGCGTATCGGTATGGAATACTTCAATGCGTAATGACTTCGCCCAAGAGCCCAGTAACAAATCGGCACCGTTAAACAGCGTACCGTTACCAAATATTTCTCGTAGAGAACCCAGCACAAACAGCGCGCAGGTTGCTCCGAGTCCCATCGCCAATCCATCGATAGCAGAAAGACCTACCGGGTTTTTGGCGGCGTAGGCCTCTGCGCGGCCGATAACAATACAGTTAGTCACGATTAACGGAATAAAGATGCCTAAAGACTGATAGAGACCATAGGCATAGGCATTAATCAGCATTTGCACGGTGCTCACTACCGACGCGATGATCATCACATAAATAGGAATACGAATTTCGTGTGGTACCCAACGGCGCAGGGCGGAGACGGCGCTATTGGTGAAAACTAAGACCAATGTGGTTGCAAGCCCGAGTCCGAGCGCATTCGTGGCGGTAGAGGAAACCGCCAGCAGAGGGCAAAGCCCTAGCAACTGAACTAGCGCAGAGTTGTTTTTCCACAGGCCATTGGCCAGTAACGTTTTGGCTTCACTCATTATTACTCTCCCGTGCTTGTGGGGCAGCGCGGCATCGATTCAAGACGGTCGCGATTCTGTTGCAAGAAAACAGCCGTATGGCGGACTTCATTCACCACTGCCCGTGGCGTGATGGTCGCACCGGTAAACTGATCAAACATACCGCCATCTTTTTTCACAAACCAACGTGGGTCGTTGTCACCTTTAACGACTTGATTACGGAAACTGTTAATCCAGTCAGAGATACGTGCATCGATTTTATCGCCCAGCCCCGGTGTTTCATGGTGTTCTAGAACACGAACGCCCAATACTTTTCCTGCGAAATCGGCGGCAACCAGCAACTGAATGGCTCCGGAATAGCCATCAGGCGCGGTAGTTTCAACCGCGGCGGCTACCGGCACGCCGTCTTTGCGCGCCAGATATAAATGGTGCGGCGCTGTAGAACCTAAACTTTTATCAGTGACAACGTAACATTCGTGCTGTAGCTCGTTGTTATACATCTCCGCTGGCAGCACCTGATCAAACAGCTGTTTCTGCTGTAGTTCAGCCTGATGGGCGATGGTGTCTTTCGTTAACTCATTAACCACGGCGGTGAGGCCGGTGGCTAAAACCGCAAATAGCGCCAGCGTGGTGCCGTGACGGCGCATAGTTGAAAGCATGGTAACTCCTCAGCGATGTCCGTAAGCGCGCGGCTTGGTGTAATGGTCGATCAGTGGCACGGTAATGTTTGCCAGCAGCACGGCAAAGGCGACGCCGTCTGGGTAGCCACCGTAAGTACGAATAATCCAGACCAGTGCGCCAATCAGTCCGCCGAAAATCAGACGTCCACGCGGGGTTGTCGAGGCTGTCACGGGATCGGTAGCAATAAAGAAAGCGCCTAGCATGGTGGCACCAGAGAACAGCTCTAGCATTGGAGGCACCGCGCTGTGTGGTGCAAAGTAGCCTCCGAGAGTCGAGCAGACGGCCAGTGCCACGATGAAGCTGACGGGGATCTGCCAATGGATCACGCCACGCAATAGCAAAATAATGCCGCCTAGCAGGAAACCGGCGTTAATCCACTGCCAGCCGAGTCCCGCAAACTCGCCTTGATATATCGGCTGATGCAGGATTTCAACCACGCTATGACCTGAGCGTAACCCGGTCTTAAAGCTATCTAGCGGTGTGGCTTGGCTCACGCCATCGGCTGTTTGAATCAATTGATGGATAACCGCTCCGTCAGCGGTATGACCGCTGAATATCAGCATCAGGGTATCATTCAGATCCAGTGGTGCGGTCATCAAACTTTCTGGCGGTAGCCAAGTTGTCATCTGTACGGGGAACGAAATCAGCAACACAACATAGCCGATCATGGCCGGGTTAAACGGATTTTGCCCAAGACCACCATACAACTGTTTTGCAATAATAATCGCAAAGGCAGTACCAAGAACCACCATCCACCAAGGTGCAAGCGGCGGCAAGCTGATGCCTAGCAGCAAGGCAGTGAGCAGGGCGGAGTTATCTCCCAGCGTCTTGGCGATATTTTTCTGACGCAGGCGTAACACTAGCCCTTCGGTGAGGAGCGCGGTCACAATGGCTAATGCACACTGGATCAGGTTGCCATAGCCAAAGAAATAGGCCTGTGCGGCAATACCGGGAATACAGGCGAAAATGACCCACAGCATAATACGCTGCGTGGATTGTTGATTATGAGTAAAGGGTGAGCTGGCGATTCTAAAAGCCATTTAATCCTCATTAACCGCAGCGGATGCTTGCGCGGCCTGTTTCGCTTTTACACGGGCAATAGCTGCTGCAACAGCGGCCTTGCGCGGATCTTGTTCGGTGGCGGCATCTTCTGTCGATGGCTCCACAGGGTTTGCTTTTGCTTCCTGAGCGGATTTCTTGGCTTTCGCTCGCGCAATGGCGGCAGCAACCGCAGCTTTGCGAGGATCGACTTCGGCGGGGCTATCGGCCTTTTCTTCAGACTGATTTGCCCCATCCTGCAAGCCCGCCTTTTTCGCCTTGGCGCGAGCAATTGCAGCGGCAATAGCGGCCTTTCTCGGGTCAGCTGATGCTTCAGTTGGAACCACGATATTTTTAGCCTCGCCGTTTACTGCGGCTATGCTGGACGACGAGCTGTCCTGCGCGGCCTTTTTGGCTTTAACGCGGGCGAGCGCTGCGGCCACGGCGGCTTTACGCGGATCGACATCGGTGTTAGCCGTAGTGGCGACCGTATCAGACGCGACTTCCTGTTTACGCTCACGGGCTAAAGCCTTGCGAGCCTCACGTTCGGCGCGGATGCTGTTATCTTCCTGTTCGTTATTGAACGGATGGATTGAACTAATTCCGCTCGCCTGTTCTTGACGCTGTTTCACACGAGCGACGGCGGCTTGCACGGCGCTTTGATCGCTTTCGCTTACTTTGACCGCAGACTGTTTATGACGCAGTTCGCGCGCGGCTTTTTCACGCGCCAAGCGAGCTTGACGAGCTTCGAAGCGTTCTTTGGCCTGAGCCGCACGTGCCGCCTCTTGATCGGCGGCCTTAATTTCGGCTTTCTCTTGGCGGTAGTATTGCACCAATGGAATGCTGCTCGGGCAGACATAGGCGCAGGCGCCGCATTCGATACAGTCGAACAGATGATGCTGACGCGCCTTTTCATGCTCTTTGCCGCGGCTAAACCAATAGAGCTGCTGTGGCAGAAGGCCCGCAGGGCAGGCATCTGCGCATTGACTACAGCGAATGCAGGCCTGTTCCTCTTCGGCTTCGTCAAATTCATTCTTTGACGGTGCCAAAATACAGTTACTGATTTTTACGATGGGTACGCTGAGATGAGCGAGGGTAAAGCCCATCAGTGGGCCGCCCATAATCACCATTGGGGTTCGATTCTGTGCTTCAAACTCACCGGCTTGCAGCAGATGCTTAACCGGCGTACCTAACCGAGCCCATACGTTGCCCGGTTTTTTCATCAATTCACCGGTCAGCGTAACAACACGTTCAATCAACGGCTCACCGTTAATGATGGCGCGTTTGATGGCGTACACGGTTCCTACGTTTTGCATCAAGACGCCGATAGATGCTGAGTGTTTACCGAATGGAACTTCCATACCCGTAAGGATCTTGGTCAGCTGTTTTGCCCCGCCGGAAGGGTATTTGGTTGGGATGACGCGCAGCTTGATATCGTCATGCCCTTTAAGGGCTTTCTTAAGCGCCACTATCGCTTCGGGCTTATTATCTTCGATGCCAATTAACGTGCGTTTGGGCGTCAAAATGTGGCCAAGAATTTCACAGCCGAGAATGATTTCATCGGCGTGCTCACGCATCAGGCGATCGTCGGCGGTGATATAGGGTTCGCATTCGGCGGCGTTGATGATGAGCGTTTCAACTTTGCCGTAACCCCCTTCGAGTTTATTTCCGGTTGGGAAGCCCGCGCCGCCCAAGCCTGCGATACCGGCTTGGTGGATCAGGTGCGTTAACGTCAGCGGGGATTCAGCCTGAAAATTCGCGACGGGATTTAGCTCTCCCCAGCGATCCTGATTGTCTGGGATCAGGGTGACGCAAGGTTCACGCAGACCTGACGGATGCGCCGTGACCTGAGGCGCGATCGCGCTGATAACACCGGACGTTGAGGCGTGCACCGGCAAATTCCGGCCGGTTCCGCGGGTTAATGGTTGGCCCTTCATCACGTGTTGGCCGACTTTCACCAGCAGCTCACCTTCCTGCCCAATATGCTGTTGAAGAGGAATAATCAACATCGGAGGAAGCGAAACGTGGCGCAGCGGAACATGGCTAGACGGATGCTTCATTTCAGGTGGATGAATTCCCCCTTTGAAGTCCCACAACTTGTCTTTTTTCAACGCTGCAAACAGATTAAACATGGTGTTCTACTTCACATTCATTGGTAGAAATGGCATTGACGGTAATGGTTCTCACCGGAATGGTGTTCAGATCCCACTTCCAGTTCGCGGTGGTTGTCGGCACAGGCACGAGCGTGATGCAGTCGGTCGGACAAGGGGCAACACATAAATTACAGCCAGTGCAAAGATCGCTAACCACGGTATGCATTGCGCGCGTCGCGCCGACGATAGCGTCAACGGGGCAGGCCTGAATGCATTTGGTACAGCCGATGCAGTTTTCTTCGTCGATTAAAGCCACTTGGCGTACTGACTCAACCTGTGCGGCGTCACCCTCTAACGGCTGAGGATCAACCGCCAGCAGCTCAGCGATTTTTAACATCACCTGTTCGCCACCCGGAGCACATTTATTGATGTTTTCGCCGCCGGAAATGGCTTCGGCATAAGGACGGCAGCCTGGATAGCCGCATTGGCCACACTGGCTTTGCGGTAAAATAGCGTCGATTTGCTCAACGATAGGGTCGGCATCGACTTTAAAACGGCGCGCGGCAAAGCCGAGCACGATGCCGGAAACGAGCGCAATAGCACCGACGGCAGCAATAGCAATCCACAACGACGACATTAGAATTTCACCAACCCGGTAAAGCCCATAAACGCAAGCGACATCAATCCGGCGGTAATCAGTGCAATGGAGGAACCACGGAACGGCGCAGGAACGTCGGCCACGGCAAGACGTTCACGAATAGCGGCAAACAGTACCATCACCAACGAGAAACCTGCAGCGGCGCTAAAACCGTAAACGGCTGACTGCATAAAGTTATGCGATTGGTTTACGTTGAGCAGGGCAACGCCAAGCACCGCGCAGTTGGTGGTGATAAGTGGAAGAAAAATGCCCAGCAGACGATACAGCGCAGGGCTAGTTTTACGTACCACCAATTCGGTGAACTGCACCACGACGGCAATCACCAAAATAAACGTGAGGGTACGCAAATACTCCAGCGCCAACGGCACCAGAATGAATTCATTGACGGCCCATGCACAAACAGAAGCAAGGGTCAGTACAAACGTGGTGGCCAGCCCCATACCAATGGCCGTCTCCAGCTTTTTAGACACACCCATGAACGGGCATAAGCCGAGAAACTTAACTAACACAAAGTTATTGACCAGAACGGTACCGACCAGTAACAGCAAATAATCGGTCATCAGACTCTACCTAGCATCAAACTTATACCTAACTTCAAACAAAAACCTAACCAGAAAACCATGTGTGCCAAGAAATGCCGTCGTATTATCGGGGCTCAGCCGCATGACGACAACAGATCAAGTACAAGGTTATTCGATTTCCTACGAATTAACTCGAACGAGGGCGCACTCCGTGCCGACTCATCTCTATCTCAGCGGCGATAAAACGCGTTATTGCTCAATAAACGTATCCCGCACGCGGCGAGAACGTTTGATATAAGGAACAAACACTGCAGCCGCCAGTAGAGGGATCACCATATTGCGAACCGCCGCCGCGTCGGTCACCGGCGAGAATGCAAAGGTTCTGATCGCAAGCAGCACCATCACTAACAGCCACAACACGAAAAACTTAGGGAAACGGCGCGAGCGCTTACCAAAGAGATACAGGTTAAACAGCGTAAATGCCCAAATCGCAATGGTGATCACAAATGATAGCGTCCACTGCGAGGAAAACACCGGGCTATGCGAGAACAGCTGGCTGCGGCTTGCTGGTTGCACGACCATCATCACAAAGATGATCATCATTAGGCTGGATGATAGTAAGGAGACAATCATATAAGCCAGTGGAGCAACCAGCCAACCACCGATGCGTTTAGTATTCATAACGATCCCCTTCATGTTTAGCCTTTTTAACTGTGCTATTAACGTCAAGTATGACGGGTATGCACTATTTTAGCGTTACGCATCATACAGGCTAATGACAAAACCATCATCGATATCGTGCTGCCGTGGCGCTATTTGGCTACGACATGCACGAAATGATAAAATTTCATCCGTTCAGCGACGAAATTAATTCAATCCAGTAATGTTTCCGCTTTCGTCTATATCAATATGACGATAGGCTGGCAGGGTGCTTAGCCCTGGCATCGTCATAATGTTACCGGCATAAACACGAATAAAACCGGCTCCAGCCGATACTTTCAAATCGGTTACGGGGACGATGAAATCCTGCGGGACATTTTTTAACGCGGGATCGGCGCTGATTGAAAGCGGAGTTTTTGCCATACACAGTGGAAGGTGGCCAAATCCAGCCAATTGAAGCTGTTGTAGCTGTGCTTCAGCTTCAGGCGTGAGCTCCGCACGAAGCGCGCCGTAGCCCTTTTTCACTAAGGTTTGTAGCTTATCGGCCAGCGACATCTCGTTAGGATAGAGTAGGGTTACCTCACCATTTACTCGACAGGCTGCGGTCACGCATTCTGCCAGCTGTGCGGTGCCTTTGCCCCCCGCGGAAAATGCGTCGCTGATTTCAACGCCGAACGCACCCTGTTCAATGGCAAATTTGCGAATGAAATCTAGCTCTTCAGCGCTATCTTCTGGGAAGCGGTTAATGGCGACCACCACCGGTAATCCATAACGTGCCGCGTTGCCGATGTGCCAGCCCAAATTGCTAGCACCTTCTGTCAGCAACGGCAGATTCGGATGCTTGACCTCTTCAGGCAGCGATTGCCCCGGCTTCATGTTGAACTTACCGCTGTTGGCTTTCAAACTACGCAGCGTCGCCACCAGCACTACGCAGGATGGCTTAATGCCAGACTGGCGACACTTGATATTAAAGAATTTTTCCATTCCCATATCAGAGCCAAATCCGGCCTCGGTGACAACATAATCTGCGAGCTGTAACGCTAAGCGATCGGCAAGCACCGACGAGTTGCCGTGCGCAATATTGGCAAATGGACCTGCATGGATCAGAACGGGCGTATTTTCGCTGGTTTGCATCAGCGTGGGATGGATCGCCTCTTTCATCAACACCGCCATGGCGCCGGCAACTTCTAAATCTTCGGTAGTGATGACGTGACCCTGTAACGTATAGCCCAAAATAATCTGCCCGATGCGTTGACGCATATCAGCCAAACTCTCAGACAAAGCCAAGATCGCCATGAGCTCTGACGCGGCGGTAATATCGAATCCATCATGACGAGGTACGCCGTTGTTGCCGCCTCCGACACCGATATCAATGCTACGCAGGGCGCGGTCATTATGATCGATAACGCGTTTCCACAGGATTCGCTCTGGATCGATATCTAAGCGCTGGAGGCCGGTATGCTCGGTGAATTTCTCACCCAGACGCTGTTCGTGAAACAGACGTGCATCCAACGCCGCCGAAGCCAGATTGTGCGCTGCGGTAATGGCGTGGATGTCACCGGTGAGGTGGAGATTGAGCTGCTCCATAGGCAACACCTGAGCCACGCCGCCACCGGCTGCGCCGCCTTTAACGCCAAAAACGGGACCTAAGCTAGGCTGACGGATACATGCGACCGCTTTTTGACCAATATAGTTGAGCCCCTGGCTCAAGCCTATCGTGGTCACCGTTTTCCCTTCTCCTAACGGGGTGGGGGTGATACTGGAGACCAACACCAACTTGCCGGTTCCGGCCTCTGGTTTGATGGCTTTGATATCGATTTTTGCCGCATAGTGGCCATAAGGGATCAGCCATGCCGATGCTATTCCCAACTGCTGTGCGATTTGGGCGATAGGTTTTAACTGCGGAACGGAAGAAGCGTGTATCTGTTCGGAGAGGGACGTCATGGGGTCGTGATCCTTGCAAAAACAGGTAAAGGCAAACAAGTTGATGGCGGTGATTATAGGCTATCGGACAGCACACTCAATGGAGAATACCGTCCGAACCCATGTTTAAACGAAGAGTGTCTCATGCCACGCAAACGATTACTCTGCGAGAAATCAATTTTGTGGCAGCAGGTATTTGCCCAAGGTAACCAACAGCACGGCAGCGATGATCACACACAGCGCCAGCCATTCTGTTGATGACAGCATTTCACCGCCTAGCCCCGTACCGAGCAATACGGCTACCACGGGGTTGACGTACGCATAGCTGGTGGCAACGGCAGGACGCACGTTACGGATCAAGTACATATAGGCGCTGATGGCAATCAGGGAACCGAAAATTGCCAGATAGCTTACCGCGAGGATCCCTTGCAGGCTGGGCATTTGAGTCATTCGTTCACCGGCGATCGCGCTGGCAATGAGTAACACAATACCCGCCGTCAGCATTTCGACGGCACCCGCCATAAGTCCTGCGGGGAGTTCAACGCGAGAACCCCACACGGAGCCAAAGGCCCACGTCATGGAACCCGCAAGGATCAGCAAAGCCATCCAAGGGTTTCCGCTTAGATGCCCGCCGCTGTTGAGTAAGATGATGCCGCAGAGGCCAATGGCAATACCTAACCACTCAAGCCAGCGCGTAGGCATTCCGTACATGCGGCTAAAGCACAGGGTGAAAAGGGGGACGGTGGCGACCATCACCGCGGCGATGCCGGATGGAACATCCTGATGTTCGGCGACGGTAACGGCACCATTGCCCGCCGCTAACAGCAAAATGCCAATAATAGCGGCGTTAAGCAACGGGCGTCCGCTGGGCATTTTATGTCCGCGTAAACGCAGGAACGTCAGCATCACAAGGCCTGCACAGAGGAAGCGAACGCCTGCCATCATTAGGGGTGGCCAGCTCTCAACGCCAAGGCGAATCACAAAATAGGTTGATCCCCAAATAATATATAGAGCAAATAATGAGCCGATCAGCGGAAGAAAAGTGGCAGTACGAGAGCGCATATTAAGCAGATTCCTTGGCAAAAATAAGCAGCCAGTAAACGCTAAAATGAGCAACGGAAGAACTCTTTTCTCATGCCGTTTACTTATTAACAAGGCGTGTTTGAACGTATTTGGCTATAAGTCAGCAGGGGGGCGGTCAAGGGAGCACAGCATGAAAATCATAGCGGTAATTCAAGCGGTTACTAGGGGCTGAGTCATCAGCCCAACCCAGCCAAATGTTAGGTAGTTTGTGACTGAATAAAGTTTATTGCACGTAGTGCCAGATCTCTTTTGGGACGCAGCCAACATCATATAAACGCCCACCGCTGGCTAATTCAGCTCGGCGATGATCGGCGGCACGGTACATATTAATAATTTCGGCATCATCATTCAGTGAATAATTAAGATGGTCAAACAATTTTTCTAAGCTTTCCAGAGTGCTCACCCGGCGAAATTTTAGCAAATAGTCGGTTACTGTCATTTTTTATGTTTTCATCAACAAGAGGAATTTCAGAAGAGCAGCCAGTATATGTAGGGAAATCCATCTGTCTAGTACAATAATAGTGATATTCGTTACATAAACTAAAAAATGATTATTGCCAATATAGTCACAGAGCTAAGTATTTGCAGGGTGATTTACCATTAACTTAATGAAAATATGATGATAATTTTGTTTTTCCATGCGGTGTGGGATATTTAAATATCGCTTTTAGCGTATATTGTTTAAATATTGGATATTTATGTCCTAAATAATGTTAGCTGCGTTGAGGCGGTCGTGATTATCATCACTAGACCGCCTTTTGCTACTTGATTTAATTAGTTTGTAAGAATCGATTATTTACGATTCAACGTGTAGTACATTTCATTCCAACGGATTTCATTTTTAAATGCTGGCAACGTGGTAGCATTATCAATAAGCAGGAATTCGATATTGTGCATCTCCGCATATAATCGCAGATACTCCACGTCCAGCGCTTGTGTAAATACGGTATGATGTGCACCACCAGCTAAGATCCAGGCTTCCGCTGCGGTGGCCAACGACGGTTGCGCTTTCCAGATCGCTCGAGCAACAGGAAGTTTTGGTAAATCGCGTGGCTGTTCTACGGTATCAACACAGTTCACCAGCAAACGGAAGCGATCGCCCATATCTATCAGGCTCGCATTTAGCGCAGGTCCGGCAGGTGTAGCAAACAGCAGTCGGGCGGGATCGGCTTTGCCCCCGATGCCCAGATGCTGAACGTCAAGCAATGGTTTTTCTTCTTTGGCAATGGACGGGCATACTTCCAGCATGTGTGAACCGACAACCAGATCGTTGCCCGGCTGGAAGTTATAGGTGTAATCCTCCATGAAAGAGGTACCGCCTTTAAGACCGCTGGCTATCACTTTCATAATGCGCAGCAGTGCGGCGGTTTTCCAATCGCCTTCGGCACCGAAACCATAACCTTTTTGCATTAGGCGTTGGCAAGCTAAGCCAGGTAGTTGTTTCAGACCGTATAAATTTTCAAAGGTTGTGGTAAAGGCATGGAAGCCCCCTTGCTGGAGAAAACGTTCAATCCCTAATTCTAGACGTGCGGCATCGAGCAAATTCTCGCGTTTTGCGCCGCCGCTTTTCACTGCGTCCGTTAGGATGTAACTCGCTTCATACTCTTCAACCAACGTATTAATATCATTGTGGTTGACTTCGTTCACGACCTGTTCGAGATCGCCCAGCGCATAGCCGTTGACGCTATAGCCAAATTGAATTTGAGCGCTAACTTTATCACCTTCGGTGACGGCCACTTCGCGCATATTGTCACCAAAGCGCGCAACTTTCAGATGTTGGCTTTCGTGGCGTGCGGCAGAAACACGCATCCAGCGAGCGATACCTTCTAGCGCCTGAGGATCTTCCCAATGCCCGGCTACCACGCTGTGCTGTTGCCGCATACGCGCGCCAATAAAGCCGAACTCGCGGCCGCCGTGCGCGGTTTGATTCAGGTTCATAAAGTCCATATCCATGGTGTCCCATGGGATCTGAGCATTGAACTGAGTGTGGAACTGGAGCAGGGGTTTCTCAAGACGACGCAAACCGTTGATCCACATTTTGGCCGGAGAGAACGTGTGTAACCACACTAGCAGGCCAAGACAGCTATCTTGATAGTTAGCATCACGGCAGAGAGCCGTGATTTCAGCCGGCGTGGTAGCCAGTGGTTTTTGCACTAATTTCACAGGCAGACCCGCCTGATTCAAAGAGCTGACGACTTTCTCAGCCTGCTCCTTGACTTGTTGCAGTGTCCGCTGACCATAGAGATGCTGACTGCCAATAACAAACCACACTTCGCTTTGTTTGAACTGTTGCATGATGACTCCGTGAATACTGAATTAAATTAATGTCTTTCTGCCGCGTAGCAGGGCTCTGCGTGCGTACACCATTGTTGATAACGTTCGTAAAGCTGCTGGAAACGCACCACGCGTTCGGGATCGGGCTGGAGAGTGCGCTCGACTTGGCTCGCCATATTTTGTTGGGCGGAGGCGATGTCTGGATAGGTTCCTGCGGCGACGGCTGCAAAAATTGCGGCACCCAGCGCGCAGCACTGATCTGAGGCGACGATTTGTAGTGGGCGATTCATCACATCGCAGCACACCTGCATAATCACGGGGGATTTACGTGCAATCCCGCCTAGCGCCAACACGTTTTCCACGGGAACACCCTGATGCTCAAAGCACTCCATAATGGCGCGAGCACCAAAGGCGGTGGCGGCAATAAAACCACCGAACAGGGTTGGGGCATCGGTGCCTAGGTTAAGGTCGGTGATAACGCCTTTCAGACGCTGATTAGCGAAAGGGGTGCGGCGACCGTTGAACCAGTCCAGAACGACAGGGAGATGGTTGAGGTGGGGATCTTTTGCCCATGCTTCAGTGAGCGCGGGCAGCAAGTTTTTCACTGATTCTTCGAGCTGAGCAGCTAATTCTGGATGCTGTTTGGCGGTTTGCAACAACGGCCATGTGAGTAGGCGGCTGAACCAAGCATACATATCACCAAAGGCTGACTGTCCCGCTTCCAAACCGACATAGCCCGGCACAACGCTACCGTCGACTTGTCCACAGATCCCCGCAATGGTGCGATCGCCAATTCGCTCTTGCTCGGCAATCAAAATGTCGCAGGTTGAAGTACCAATCACTTTCACCAGCGTATAAGGTTGAGCGCCAGCGCCAACGGCACCCATATGGCAATCAAATGCGCCGCCCGATAGCACGACGTCAGTCGTCAGACCTAAACGTTGCGCCCACTCCGCACTGAGTTTTCCTACGGGCAAATCGGCGGTGTAGGTTTCGGTAAACAGCGGTTGTTGCAGTTTCTCACTCAGGCAGGTGTCCAGCGCGTCGAGGAAATCTCGTGGCGCAACGCCTCCCCATGAGGGATGCCAAAGCGCTTTATGCCCGGTGCTACAGCGTCCGCGTTTCAGGTGCTGCGGCTGCTTTTCACCACACAGCAGCGCGGGAACCCAGTCACAGAGCTCAATCCAAGAAACAGCCGATTGGCGTACGGCACGATCTTCGCGGGTGACATGCAGAATTTTTGCCCAGAACCATTCAGAGGAATAAACGCCGCCGATGTAGCGGGTGTAGTCGGGAAACTCACCGCTACGGCATAAGCGGTTAATTTCTTCGGCTTCTTCAATCGCGGTGTGATCTTTCCACAGCACGAACATCGCGTTGGGGTTGTTGGCAAATTCGGGCAACAGCGCCAGTACGTCTCCCTCTTCATTAATCGGGGCGGGCGTTGAGCCCGTTGAATCAACCCCAATACCGACGACCGCGGCTCGCTGTTCCTCACTCATCCGCGCAACGACTGCCTTAATCGCGGTTTCCAGCGATTCAATATAGTCGAGAGGATGGTGGCGGAACTGGTTGGCAGGTGCATCGCAAAACAGTCCTTGTTTCCAGCGCGGATAGTAAACCACTTCCGTATCTAATTCTTGACCAGTCACACAATCTACGGCGAGCGAACGAACGGAGTCGCTACCAAAATCCAGCCCGATTGCTATGGGATTTGCATGCATTCCCTCTCTCCTATCTATATAGATTTCACTGCTAACCAAAATAGGAAATAGAGGCGGTGAACTGTGAGGATGGCTTAGCTACAAGTATGCATTTTTCAGCTACAACACCGAAGAGTGTGATGGTCATCAAAAGTTATCATTGTTACGAATTTGCTAAATATATGCATAAAATAGCTGTAATTTTCTGGTGTGATTTTGCTCTCTATTTGTTCATCCATTAGCCGCTACAACTTAGCTCGTCTCACATAAGGTCCCTACATTGCAGTGAAATATCGCGCTATTTGGTATTTGCTGCTCAACTGCCCCTGAATTCGTACACACAGAGTGGTTTTGTTATCCGATGCGGTATTGCCTCGTTGGCATGACAAATCTGCTACATAAGAATGACGAAACTGGAGATTGTAAATATGCATAAATTCACTAAGGCTCTGGCCGCCATTGGATTGGCCGCCGTTATGTCACAATCCGCTATCGCAGAAAGCATGAAACTCGGTTTTCTGGTTAAACAACCGGAAGAACCCTGGTTCCAAACCGAATGGAAATTTGCCGATAAGGCTGGCAAAGATTTGGGCTTTGACGTGATCAAAATCGCTGTTCCAGACGGTGAAAAAACGTTGAACGCTATTGATAGCCTCGCTGCCAGCGGTGCTAAAGGCTTTGTTATCTGTACGCCCGATCCCAAGCTAGGGCCTGCCATTATGGCCAAAGCGCGGAGCTACGATCTTAAAGTTATTGCCGTGGACGATCAGTTTGTAAACGCCAAAGGAAAACCGATGGAAAGCGTTCCATTGGTGATGATGGCGGCTAGCGAAATTGGTGCGCGTCAAGGGCAGGAACTGTGGAAGGAAATGAATAAGCGGGGTTGGAAAGTCGACGAAACGGGAGTCATGGCGATCACGGCGGATGAGTTAGATACCGCTCGCCGTCGTACCACCGGTTCGATGGATGCGCTGAAGGCGGCGGGTTTCCCAGAGAAACAGATCTACAAAGTGCCAACGAAATCCAATGATATTCCCGGCGCCTTTGATGCGGCTAACTCTATGTTGGTTCAATACCCAAAAGTTAAAAACTGGCTGATCGTGGGGATGAACGACAACACGGTATTGGGCGGCGTGCGTGCGACAGAAGGACAGGGCTTTAAGGCTGATAACGTGATTGGCATCGGTATCAACGGCGTGGATGCGGTGAGCGAATTGTCCAAGGCAAACCCAACCGGCTTCTTCGGCTCGCTGCTGCCGAGCCCGGATATTCATGGCTATAAAAGCATCCAAATGTTGAACGACTGGGTGACCAAAGGGACGGAGCCGGCCAAGTTCACCGCGGTGACCGACGTCGTCTTGATTACGCGCGACAATTTCAAAGAAGAGCTGCAGAAGAAAGGGCTGTAAGCCACGCAGAGAGCGGCGACTGCCGCTCTAACCACCTTTTGTTGACTACTTTAGCCACCGCTAGGTTAGCTATCGGTGGCAAGGAGAGCGTTTATGACCTCCAACGTACCCTATCTGGAATTCCGTCATATCGGGAAAACATTTCCTGGGGTGAAGGCGCTGGATGATATCAGCTTTAGCTGTCAGGCCGGACAGATCCACGCCTTGATGGGTGAGAACGGCGCAGGTAAATCCACACTATTGAAAATACTGAGCGGCAGTTACACGCCAACACAGGGCGAGATCTATCTTAAGGGCCAGCCGGTTCAATTTAACAAAACCACCGATGCGCTTGATGCTGGTGTCGCCATTATTTATCAGGAACTGCACTTAGTGCCTGAAATGACGGTGGCAGAAAACATCTATTTAGGCCAACTGCCCGCGAAAAAGGGCTTCGTGAATAACTCATTGCTCAACTATGAAAGCCGTTTGCAGCTAGAGCACTTGGGTTTAGATATTGATCCACAAACGCCGCTGAAATATCTCTCAATTGGACAGTGGCAGATGGTGGAAATTGCCAAAGCCTTGGCACGTAATGCCAAAGTGATTGCATTTGATGAGCCTACCAGTTCGCTCTCTTCGCGTGAAATTGAACAGCTGTTTCGCGTGATTCGCGAGCTGCGCGCTGAAGGTCGGGTGATTATCTATGTTTCGCATCGCATGGAAGAAATTTTTGCCTTAAGCGATGCGATTACGGTTTTTAAAGACGGCAAATACGTCAAAACCTTCGATGATATGCAGCAGGTCAACCATGACTCATTAGTGCAGGCGATGGTGGGGCGTGACTTGGGGGATGTTTATGGTTATCAGCCGCGTGAGCACGGACCTATTCGCTTAGAGGTGAAAGACGTGGTGGCCCCTGGTGTCAAACACCCGGTTTCGTTACAGGTTAAACAGGGTGAAATTGTTGGCCTGTTTGGTCTGGTCGGTGCGGGTCGCAGCGAATTGATGAAAGGGTTGTTTGGTGGCACCAAGATAACGCAGGGACAGGTCATTCTCGACGGAAAAGATATGCAAGTGGGAAGCCCTATTGATTCTATCCGTCAGGGCATGATGCTGTGTCCCGAAGATCGCAAGGCCGACGGCATTATTCCGGTTCACTCAGTGCGTGAAAATATCAATATCAGCGCTCGCCGCAACGCGCTGACCGCAGGCTGCCTCATTAATCATCAATGGGAAGTGGAAAACGCCGACAAACGCATTGATGCACTCAATATCAAAACGCCCAGCCCTGAGCAGCTAATTATGAATCTTTCCGGTGGTAACCAGCAAAAGGCGATTTTAGGACGCTGGCTTTCAGAAGACATGAAGGTCATTTTGCTCGATGAACCGACACGCGGCATCGACGTCGGTGCGAAGCATGAAATCTATCATGTTATCTACCAACTGGCGCGGCAGGGAATTGCCGTTCTGTTTGCCTCGAGTGATTTGCCCGAAGTGTTAGGTTTAGCCGACCGCGTTATCGTGATGCGCGAAGGCGAAGTGTCGGGTGAACTATTACGTCGCGAAGCAAGCGAGGCCAAAGCCTTAGCGCTTGCGATGCCACGCACATCAACCTCATCTCATGCGGCCTGAAAATACGTCTAGGAGCAGAATTATGTCGAGTGTTACTTCTACGCCGGCGACGGCAAAATCAGGAAACAAAGGGCTAAACCTCAGTCGCATTTGGGATAGTTATGGCATGTTGGTGGTATTTGCCGCGCTATTTATTGCCTGTTTGATTTTTGTGCCTAACTTTGGCTCATTTATCAACATGAAGGGGCTTGGCCTAGCCATCTCCATGTCGGGAATGGTGGCCTGCGGGATGCTTTTTTGCCTGGCCTCTGGCGACTTTGACCTTTCCGTTGCCTCGGTTATTGCCTGTGCGGGTGTGACTGCTGCGGTTGTGATTAATATGACCGAAAGCCTGTGGATCGGCATATTTGCAGGCTTGCTGCTGGGGGCATTATGCGGCTTCGTTAACGGCTTTGTGATTGCGCGTCTGAAAATTAATGCGCTGATTACCACGCTTGCCACCATGCAAATTGTGCGCGGTTTGGCATACATCATTTCTGATGGTAAAGCGGTCGGTATTGAAGACGAGCGTTTCTTTGAGTTGGGATACGCGAACTGGTTGGGGCTGCCTGCGCCTATTTGGATCACCGTGGCCTGTTTTATCCTGTTTGGCTTTCTACTGAACAAAACCACGTTTGGCCGCAATACGTTAGCGATTGGTGGGAACGAAGAGGCTGCGCGTCTGGCCGGTGTTCCTGTGGTTCGCACTAAAATCATTATCTTTGTGCTGTCAGGGCTGGTTTCAGCCGCAGCGGGGATCATTTTGGCCTCGCGCATGACCAGCGGTCAGCCAATGACGTCTATCGGCTATGAGCTGATTGTGATCTCTGCCTGTGTGTTGGGCGGTGTGTCACTCAAAGGCGGAATCGGTAAAATTTCTTATGTTATCGCGGGTGTGTTGATTTTGGGTACGGTCGAGAATGCGATGAATTTGCTGAATATTTCGCCGTTCTCCCAATACGTGGTACGTGGCGTGATTTTGCTTGCCGCGGTTATTTTTGACCGTTACAAGCAGCTTGCTAAAAAGACCAGTGCCTAATAGAGACAGACGGAAAATTCCTGTTATTCATCGGAATGGAAGCGCCATAGGTGATGATTATTCGATATTAATTACAAGTAATTATTAATCTGCTTCACAGTTTTACAGCAATGTTGAGCAGCGTTCGCGCTGCTCTGTAAACTGGCAGCAGAGGTAGACATTGTATGGGAGGGACGATGTACCAACGTTTAACGCAGGATCCACAGCCAAATCCGCTTTTGCCGGGGTATAGCTTTAATGCTTATCTGGTCGCAGGGTTAACCCCAATTATCGCCGGTGGTCCATTAGACTTCTTTATCGATCGTCCTGAAGGAATGAAAGGGTACATCCTGAATTTGACGATCAAAGGCCAAGGGCGCATTTTCAGCGGCAAAGACGGTGAAGAAACGTTAGACAGCAAGCCGGGAGAGCTGCTGCTGTTTCCTCCGAAGGCGAGTCACTATTATGGACGTTCATCAGAAAGCGACTGCTGGTATCACCGTTGGGTCTATTTCCGCCCTCGCGCTTACTGGGCCGATTGGCTTGAGTGGCACAGTCAGGTTAATGGCGTAGGGCATATGGTTCTCCCCGAAAATACGCTGCTGGAGTTTGACCGTCTCTTTGCCAATATTGAGCAGACGCATAAATCAGGTCGACGCTTTGCGGAAGAGTTAGCGATGAATTTGCTCGAACGCCTTCTGCTGCGCGCGATGGAAGAGGATCCGCAGGCGCCGCAGCGCATCATGGACGCCAGAATTATCGAGGCCTGCCAGTTTATCACCGGCAATTTAGCCGATGAACTTCGCATCGAAGACGTTGCCAAACACGTTTGCTTATCGCCGTCGCGTTTGGCGCATCTGTTTCGTGAGCAGGTTGGGGTGAACATTCTACGCTGGCGTGAGGATCAGCGGGTTATTCGTGCCAAACTGTTGTTGCAAACCACGCAGGAGCCGATAGCCACCATCGGGCGTGTCGTTGGCTATGACGATCAGCTCTATTTTTCACGCGTGTTCCGCAAGCGCGTCGGCGTGAGTCCAAGTGATTACCGTCGTCGCAACCATGAGGTGAATGACTCTTCTTCAATGAGTGCCGGAGAGCGACGCCAGAGTGAGCGACAAAGTACATTACTACGAGTGTGACACTGTCACTTTTAAATCATGCGAGATATCAAATGGAATTGACTAACAAGCTGTTGCCCATTTTGCTGGCTGGATTTCTATTACCGAACACGGTATTGGCGGCGAAAACCTTAAAATATAGCGATCATGAAGCATTAGGCGGTGCACGTACTCAATTTATCAATGACGTATTTTTCTCGTCTATTGAAAATGAATCTCATGGCCGCCTGAAAATCGAGTCCCACTGGGGCGGAGAGCTCGGCGCTGGCTATGATGCATTGGCACTGGTTGGGCAGGGAACGAAAGCGGATATGGCGATTGTCGTGCCTGAGTACACGGCAAAACAGCTGCCATTGCATCAGATTTTCAAAAGCTTTCCAGTGGGGCCAGCCGCTGATCGGCAGGTGGAATTTTTTCGCCGTGTTTATACACAGCTCCCCGCTTTTCCGCTAGAGCTTGAGAAGAATAACGTTGTAAACCTGTATTTTGCCACCGGTTATCCCGTGGCTTTCTTTAGTACCAAACCAATGAAGTCTTTGGCGGATGTCAAAGGCGGCACATGGCGCTCGGCCAGTTTTTGGCATCAGGATTTTCTAACCAATGCGGGCGCTAAGGCGGTGACGATGCCTTGGGGTGACCAAACTCGTCAAGCGCTTCAGTCTGGTGCATTGGATGGCATTATGGTGAACGTGGACAGCGGATACGACGTTGATGCGCATAAAACATCGCCTCATATACTGATATCTAAAAATTTATGGTTAGGGCATATCTATCTGTTAGTAATGAATAAAAACACTTGGGATGGACTCGAAAAGCAAGATCAGGAGGCCATCCAGCGGGCTGCCGAAATTGCTTATAAAACACAGGGAGCGGTCATGGACAGTAGCCTGACCGCCCAGATTGCTGATATGCGTCAAGAGGGCGCAAAAGTGCAATTTCTATCCACGGATCAGTTGCAGCAGTGGAAAACGCTCTCTCGATATCAGGAAGTGCAGGAAAATTGGCTAAAAGAGCAAGAAAATGCCGGTGTGAAAGATGCAGGCGCAACCATGCTGAAAGTGTCCCAGATGATAAACGACGCAATGAAAGAATAGGCGATCTCTATTTTTCGCGTGGCGTCTTGATCGTCGATATTGTGCTGAACGCTAATGCAACACGCTGATTGTTGCATTAGCCAGTCTGTATACCTGCCTAATAATTGCTCTTCTAATCAGAACAGCACTCAGTCTTCTTGCTCATCTCACCAAAACACGTTATCAAATAGCAGCATCATAATATTTCGATAACAATATATATGTTGAAGAGATGGTTTTACTTCATCTTTTATCCTTTCTAATTGCTTAGGGCAGCGAGGTTTTGTATGGCGGATTCAATTCGTGTAGGACTGGTCGGCTATGGTTTTGCCGGTAAAACGTTCCACGCGCCGCTGATAGCCGGTACGCCCGGTCTGGAATTGGCGGCGATTTCAAGCAGCGATGCGCAGAAAGTTCTTGCTGACTGGCCGGGGATGATGGTCGTTGGTGAACCAGGGCAGCTGTTTAGCGATCCTTCCATTGATTTAATGGTGATCCCAACGCCGAATCTCACCCATTATCCGTTGGCTAAGCAGGCGCTGTTGGCGGGTAAACATGTGGTCGTGGATAAGCCATTTACGGTGAATCTGCAAGAGGCGCGAGAGCTGGAGATGTTAGCCAAACAGCAGAAACGATTGTTGTCAGTCTTTCATAACCGCCGCTGGGACAGTGATTTCCTGACGGTGAAAACCTTGCTGTCTGAAGGCGCTCTGGGCGATGTGGTTCAGTTTGAATCTCACTACGATCGTTTCCGTCTGGAAGTGCGCGACCGCTGGCGTGAAAAAGTCGGCGCAGGGAGTGGGATCTGGTTCGATCTTGGCTCGCATCTGCTTGATCAAGCTCTACAGCTTTTCGGTAAGCCGCAAAGTCTGCTCGCTGACCTGTGCGCAATGCGCCCAAACTCGCAAACCACCGACTATTTCCATGCGATTTTATACTATTCTGACAAGCGCATTATTTTGCATGGCAGCATGGTGACTGCGGCAGAAACGCCGCGCTATGTGATTCATGGCACGAAAGGAAGCTACATCAAACATGGATTAGATCCTCAGGAGGATCGTCTTAAGGCGGGCGAGCGTCCACCGCAGGCGGATTGGGGCTACGACATGCGCGATGGCGTATTAACCTTGGTTCAAGATGACATGATGGCAGAGCAGTCGTTGCTAACTATCCCAGGTAATTATCCGGCGTATTATGCGGGTATTCGCGATGCAATCAACGGTGACGGTGAGAATCCGGTACCGGCCTCGGAGGCCATTACCGTTATGGAGCTGTTAGAGCTTGGACAAGAATCATCGTTGCAGCAAAGGGCGCTGCCGCTTCCTGCTTGAGACGATGCTGATACTTGTTGTTGATATTACCTAGCGTATTTTCGTATTGGCCTTCTTCTCTGAGTTGTTAATACTAGGGAAGAAGGCTTTGTTTTTTATAAAACTATATGTATTCGCACATTTTTCGGTAAGGGAAGTTGAGTTATGTCTTGGCTGCAACGTTTGCGTATTGATAAGTTTTTGCTGGTTTTGATTACGGTGGTGATTTTGGCATCGCTGTTCCCGTGCGAGGGGATCTATAAAACGATCTTCGAGCACCTCACCACGGCGGCTATTGCGTTGCTGTTCTTTATGCATGGCGCCAAGCTGTCACGCGACGCAATCGTTTCAGGAATGGGGCATTGGAAACTGCATCTGGTGGTGTTTCTCAGCACCTTTGCATTATTCCCGCTGCTGGGGCTGGCCTTGAATGTGGTGGTGCCAAATCTGTTAAGTCCTGCATTGTACCTTGGTTTCCTCTACCTATGTGCTTTGCCTGCGACGGTTCAATCAGCGATTGCCTATACGTCGATGGCGGGCGGTAATGTGGCCGCGGCTATTTGCAGTGCTTCCGCGTCAAGTATTTTAGGCGTATTCCTTTCGCCGTTGCTGGTGGGACTGTTGATGCATACGCAGGGCGGAGAGACTGACACCCTGCATGCCATTGGCGCGATTATTCTGCAACTGATGGTGCCGTTTGTTATTGGTCATCTGTCGCGTCCGCTGATTGCTAAGTGGGTCGAGCGTCATCGTAAGCTGATTAATATTACCGACCGGTCTTCCATTCTGCTGGTGGTCTATACCGCGTTTAGCGAGGCTGTGATCGAAGGGATTTGGCACCAGATTGACGGCTGGTCACTGCTGTCGATTGTGGTGTTCTCAACCATTCTGTTGGCTATTGTGCTGGTGATAAACACCTTTGCAGCGCGTTGGCTAGGCTTTAATACCGCTGACGAAATCACCATTGTTTTCTGTGGCTCCAAGAAAAGCTTGGCGAACGGTATCCCGATGGCGAATGTGCTGTTTCCTGCATCAACGGTAGGCATGATGGTTCTGCCGCTGATGATCTTCCACCAAATCCAACTGATGGTGTGCGCAGTGCTAGCACAGAGATATGTCAATCGGGCGAAGGCGAAGAAGGTATTAGAGGAAAGTGAAGGGTGAAAAGGGGATTTTGTTTCGTGCGTTGGTTGGCAAGTGCGTTGCTCCGGTTTGGAACGTCAATATCCTATGGGATTGCAGTGAAATATTTCGTTCGCCTATCAGCAAATGCGTTTCTATGACACCGCTGGCGAAGGCGACCGATGAGAGCCCCGTTGCGCGGGGGCTCTCAACTCGCGCGCTTTTATCCGAGACGCCATTTCCGCTCCGGTTTGGTATCGCCCATCCCGGGCGCCCCAAACTCCGCCGATACATCCCTGTATCGGCGGCTCTCCCTACGAATACTTAAGCTAAAAACCGTCCATGCTTTTTGTTTTGATTTTGACCTTTTTCGGCACATTACCGGACAGCCGAGTGAATCATGCAGGTTAGGATTCGCCGATTGATATCGGCGAAAGAACGACGGAGGCATGGATGCCGATTGTCGTTCGTTCCGTCAAGACCGGAATGATGAAACGAGGGAACCCGCGTAGCGGGCTGGGAGGGAGTGCCAAGCCTGGATGCAAGGCGGTGGCGATTGAGCCGCCTTGCTCGGACGCCTACACAAATAATTATGTAGAAAGC
>NZ_KV824234.1:33753-150967 GCF_001816025.1 Hafnia sp. HMSC23F03 | reverse complement strand
TGCCAAGCTGGGGTGTCGGGGGGCAGCGATTGGCTCCCCGACTCGGACGCCTGCACACGGACGCCTGCACAAGGCTTATGTGATATTCGATGCCTTAGGCGTACGAAAAATTAGGCGTCCGAAACCTTACACAGTTCTCATGTAGATTTCAGTGTATTAGGCGTACGAAACCTTACACACAGTTCTCACCCCAACTTCTTATCCCGCAATACCTGCTTCTCCGCATCAGAAATAAACGCCATCTCTAAGCCATTTATCTGCGCGGTGCGGATCTCTTCCTGCGTCAGTCCTGCGGCCGGTGCAGCAACATTGTACTCATGTGCCAGCTCGATACCTTCAACTGCAGGATCGTCGGTATTAATTGAAGCCAGAATACCGTGGCGCAGGAAAGTTTTTAGTGGGTGATTGTCCAGTGAAGCAACGGTGCTGGTTTGGATATTAGAGGTCAGACATGACTCCATGCCAATGCGCTTCTCTGCCAAGTAATCTAACAGCTTTGCGTCTTCAACCGCTTTAACACCGTGGCCGATGCGTTCAGCGCCCAGCTCATTGATCGCTTGCCAGATACTTTCTGGCCCTGCAGCTTCACCGGCGTGTACCGTGATGCGTAAACCTGCATCGCGAGCGCGATTAAAGTGGCTCAGGAAGAGAGAGCCTGGGAAGCCGAGTTCATCACCGGCAAGATCGAGTGCGGTAATGCCTTCGCGACAGGCAAGCAGGGCATCTAATTCTTTTAGGCAGGCGTCTTCACCAAAGGTACGGCTCATAATCCCAATCAGGCGAGTTTCAACACCAAAATCACGCACGCCCGAACGCACGCCGTCAATAACGGCTTCAACCACACCCTGAACGGGTAATTGGTGTTTCATTGCCATGTAGTAAGGAGAAAAGCGGAGTTCTGCATAGTCGATACCCGCACGCAGCGCATCTTCAACGTTTTCATAGGCAACGCGGCGACAGGCATCGAGAGAACCTAGCACGGCGACGCCCCAGTCGAGTTTTTGCAAAAAGCTGACTAAGTCTGGCGCAGTATCCGTAATCTGTACGTGTGTGCGCAGGGCTTCGAGCTCTTCGGCGGGCAGTTCAAGATTGAACTGGCGGCCCAGTTCCAGAATAGTTTGTGGACGAATGTTACCGTCGAGGTGACGGTGGATGTCAGTCAGAGGAAGGCGGGTATCGATCATGATGTGCACTCTCAGTTATTCTGGATAAAGTGCGTAACAGTATAAAAACAATACACTGCAAAATACTAGTGAGTTGCATAAAAATGTGATGTTAATCACAAATAATCGCCGAAAGTCTCCGTTTTACGGGGTGCTGTATATAAACACAGTGTTTGATATGATGACGAAGGAGAGGTGAAACTTATTCGTCTTCAAACAGCTTTTCGATGGATTTTGTTGGGTAGAACAATGAATTTGCGTTATTGCCTGTCAGCGCAATAAAACCAAGTTGAAGATAGAACCGCTTTGCTTTTTCATTAAGGGCATCAACAAACATACCATGAATGCCGACCGCCAGTGATGCGTGATAGATGACCTTCATAGCATGGGTTACCAGCGTTGTTCCCCAGTCTTGTCCCTGCAACTCTTTTTGAATAGCCAATCGTCCCAAGGTGACGCTGGGCACGTTGGCATAAGGTACTTTCCGTTTCTGTGTATTTGAAGGAAGGGTTTCTCTCTCAAAGCAACTGCCGGATAACGTGTAATACCCTACGACTTTAGGCTTTGCCTCTTTGGTGACCAGCAAATAACCCCGTAAAATTCGAGCGTTATGCTGGCGGGCAAGATGCTCTGTAAGGAATATATTGAGAGATTCTTCGCCACAGTCGAAATGAGCAAAATCATATTCGACGTCTTTCGAAAAAATCTCAATAGCGAGATCTGGCATGTTTTACTCCATGCTATCTAGACGTTTCGCTGCTCGTTTCAGCCGATTGTTCGGGGCTGGCGGATTACTGATAGCGTCCATCACCAGATTCCACGACTCATCGTTGAGAATGAGACGGCGATGCTGCTCAATGACTTCCTCTGCACGTTCCGCGGCGCTAGCAACCATAAACTGAGTGATAGTTTGGTTGGTCATTGCTGCAGCTTCTTCGATCTTGCTTTTGTCGTCATCGGTGAGTCTGAGATCGATACGCTGTTTTTTCAGGGCGGTCATGATGTACTCCTCGACAGTGGGTGTTTAGTCACTGTCAGACTTATTGTTTCAGCTCTCTTTGAGTCAAAAAAGAAGCCAAACTTGAATGATACTGTACGGAAAATTTCCGTACGCTCACTATAAGCGCGATCGAGACATCTTTCAACGGGTAAGTCGATTTGTTGAACAAATGGAATGCTTATCGAACTGGGGGAATACCCCCACCGATATGCGCGGCGGGGGATTTTCGGCAGGGTTATTTAACTAACTTATTTAAGGCTGAAATCAGCTTTTGTACGCCGAGTTCAACTTTGCTGCGTGGGCAGCCTACGTTGAGGCGCACGAATCCGCGACCTTCTTCACCGTAGGTAAAACCTGGCATGATCGCGACTTTCTCTTCGTCAATTAATATGCGCTGTAGCTCTTGATCATCGACACCCAGCACGCGCAGATCGATCCATGCCAGATAGGTTGCCTGCGGGATTTTCCAATTCAACTGTGGGAAGGCAGCGTTGAGCTCTTGGGCAACATATTCTAAATTAGCCTGAAGATAACCGCGTAACTCATCCAGCCACGGTTGCCCCTCACGGTAGGCGGCAATATGCGCTGCCACCGCCAGTACGGCGGGAGAGGAAAGGCCGTCTTTACTTTTCAACTGTAGGAAATAAGCATCTCGAGTCGCAGGATCGTTGATAAAGCCATAGGCACCGGTTAACGCGGGAATGTTGAACGATTTAGAGGCTGAGGTAAGCAATGCCCACGGTGTTTTCCCCACTTCGTTCCAAGGCGTATGACGGTGTTCTCCCCACGTCATATCCATGTGAATTTCATCACTAATCACTTTAACGTCATGGCGCTCGCAGAGCTCGGCCATGACTTGCAGTTCGGCCTGCGTCCAAACTTTACCCGTTGGATTTTGCGGACTACACAATAAAAGCACCTTGGTCTGTGGACGTGCCAGCAGTGCTTCCAGATGAGCCATATCGCAGTACCATTCGCCCTCTTTTTGTTTCAATGGACAAGAGAGCAGCTGACGTTGATTACCTAATACTACCTTATAGAACGCGTCGTAGGCGGGGGTATGAGTTACCACGCATTCGCCTGGTTGAGACCAAAGTCGAATGAGCTGGGCGACCATATAGATGACCGAAGGGCCATAAACCGCAGTGTCGGTATCGATGGCGCTGTTGAAGCGTTTGGCATACCAGTGTCGTAGCGCACCAAGGAAATCTTCGTGCTGCCAGCGACTATAACCAAGAACACCGTGCGCAATGCGTTTTTCTAATGTTTCGGTAATACAGGGAGCGGTTGCAAAATCCATATCGGAGATGGTGAATGGCAGCAGGTCATTGGCACCAAATCGATCGGCAATATAGTCCCACTGGGTGCACCAAGTGCCGTGACGGTCAACAGTCTTAGAGAAATCAAACATATTTCATTCGCCTTTTATGATATCTGCTCGAATGAGGGATTAGATAAATAAAGCGGGGCGCTTAGCGCCCCGAATCAATGATAAAGATTACGCACTCGGCTGAGCTATCAGATAGTCTAATTCATCTTTGACAGACTGTACCTGTGGCCCGATTACAACCTGTAAATTGTGCTCGTTTAAGTGCACGACGCCAATTGCACGGAGATTTTTCAGCGTTGCATCATCAACCAACGACATATCTTTAACCGACAGGCGTAGGCGGGTAATACAGTTGTCGAGCGAGACAATATTCTCGGCTCCCCCTAAGGCGGTCAAAATTCCCGGCACATCGTAGCCAGACTTGCTGGAAGTGGCATTTTTAGCCGATTTCTCGCTAGTCGCGCTGTTATCAACATCGCGTCCCGGCGTTTTGATATTGAAGCGAGTAATCGCAAAACGGAAGATCGCGTAGTAGGCCACGAACCAAATTGCTGCAACCACCGGCACCAGATACCATTTCGTCTGTAAGCCATGCAGGATACCGAAGACCACGAAGTCAATAATGTTACCGTCGGTATTACCAATAGTCACACCCAGCACTGACATGATGGTGAAGCCCAAACCGGTCAAAATAGCATGGATCACATACAAGAATGGTGCGACGAAGAGGAACAGGAATTCCAGCGGCTCAGTCGTCCCGCCAACCACACAGGCAACCACGCCTGAGATCAGCAGACCCTTAATTTTATGACGGTTCTCAGGACGGGCACAGTGGTACATCGCCAGTGCAGCACCCGGCAATCCCCCTAAGAATGCAGGCATTTTGCCTTGAGAAAGGAACTGTGTCGCACTCTCGGAGAAGCCGTGAGTCGTAGGGCAAGAAAGCTGCGCTTGGAAAATGGTCAATGCGCCGCTAACGCTGTTACCACAGACGTCCATGGTACCGCCAGCTTCGGTGAAGCGGATCAACGCCACCAGAATATGGTGCAGGCCAAACGGCAGCAGTAGACGCTCGCCGGAGCCGAAAATCATGGGGCCGAAGACGCCTGCGTTATGAATGAGCTTGCCGAGTCCGTTGATACCCATCGCGAACCAAGGCCAAATCAATGGCACCAGCAGGCCTAACAGGCCAAGCACCAACGTCGTGATGATCGGCACAAAGCGAGTACCGCCGAAGAAGGCTAGCGCATCGGGTAAACGAATAGTGTTAAAGCGTTCGTGCAGCAGATAAACCACGATCCCGACGATCACTGCACCCAAAATACCGGTGTCGATAGACTGAATACCGATGATGTTTTGGATGTTGTTTGCCTTCAGCACCAAAGGATCAACGGTGGGTAAAATACCTTTGGTGGTCAGATAAAAGTTGGTTGCCAGGTTAAATACGGCAAAACCGACAAAACCGGCAAACGCCGCGACGCCTTTGTTTTCGCGCGCCATACCTAGCGGAATAGCGATTGCAAACATCACTGGCAGGAAGCTGAATGCGAAAGAGCCGACTTTGCTCATCCAAGTAAACAGCAACTGGAGTGGGGCATTATCCAGCATGGGTAATAACGTTAATACATCACGGCTGCTCAGCGAGCTACCAATTCCCAGCATAATGCCGCAGAAAGACAGCAGTGCCACGGGCAGCATAAAGGTTTTTCCGAGACTCTGGAAAAACTCCCACAGCGTGATTTTTTGTTTGGTCTGAGTGGGCATGACAACTCCTGATGAAAGATCCTTGAACGCTATAACGTGTAAAACTATCGACGGACTTTAAGTAATTCTGGTAAAAGAAGATAAAACGTTTTACCAAACAAAACCACACGCCTGATCACAGTTCTCAGTATCCGTGTTAATGTGAATTATGCGAGATCGGATTAAATGTTTTACTAAAAAATAAGGTAAAATAAGCATGCTACTGAGCTCGATAAGCTACCCATAAGTGAATAAAAACGGCATGAACTCTAAAAAAATCACTATCACCGATGTTGCACAACACGCTGGCGTGTCTGTGACCACTGTGTCTTTAGTCCTCAGCGGGAAAGGGCGGATCTCTGATAAAACCAGCAGCCGTGTCAATCACGCCATTGAGACATTGGGTTATGTGCGCAACCAGCAGGCCGCCATGCTGCGAGGAAGTGTGTCGAATGTGATTGGCCTTATTGTGAGTGATATCAGCGAGCCTTTTTATGCCGAAGTCGCCGCCGGAATCAGTGAAATTCTTGAAGCGCAGGGAAAAGTGCTGTTTCTTACCCAGTGTGGGAAAAATGGGCGCAACTTAGCGCGTTGCTTAGATAGTCTCAGCGGCTATGGCGTTGATGGCATTATCGTTGGCAGTGGGCGTTTTCTCAGTGATGAGATGAAACAAAAAGCGCGAGAAATGCATTTGCCGCTGGTTTGTGCCGCACGTGCCAGCGAATTTGATGATATCGACGTCATTCGTCCTGATAACTCTCAGGCGGCAAAGATTGCGACGGAATATCTCATCAAGCATGGCCATCGTCAGATCGCTTATCTGGGAGGGGAAAGCAGCTCGCTTACGCGTGCTGAGCGCTTAGGTGGATTCTGTGGAACATTGATCCAATATGGTCTGCCGTTCAAATCCGAATGGGTTGTCGAGTGTGACTGTAAGCAACAGGCTGCGGCAGAAGCCACTAAAACTCTGTTAAATCATCACCCTAAAATAACTGCCATTTTATGTCATAAAGCCTCTATTGCCATGGGTGCTTATTTTGGCGTGGTCGGCATGGGGAATAGCGTCGGTAAAGACGAAAACGAAAGCTATTATTCGCGTCAGGTCGCATTAATAGGATTTGGCGATGTGCCTGAAGCCGAACTTACCGATCCGCCTCTGACCTTCATCAGTAGTTCTGCGCGTGAAATTGGCTATAGCGCGGCAAATCGTATGCTACAGCGCATTGATGCACCAGATGAACAGATCCAACATATTATTTTGCCGCCAAAACTGATTGCCAGAGGTTCTGCGTAAGATATCCGTAAAAAACGGCCCCAATCGGGGCCGTTTACGTTGTAGGCGTCGTTCAGTGACGGCGATTAATTTCCCGCAGGGGCTTGGCCCTGATCCTGCATGCCGCCTAAAATGCCAAACAGGCCAACAAACTGAGCGAGAGGCATTTTGGTGCCGTTCAAATCAACTTGACCATTCGCATAGCTGAAGCTGCTAGAAATCATGTTGTCTTTCTGGGTTGTCAGTTTAAACATTTGGCCCATGGCTGAAATACCTTGAATTTGCTGTCCCGCTAAGCGTTTTGCATCTTCAGCGTTATAACCTTCTAATTCTGCTGCTTGAGACGCTAACTGAGTCGCCATTGGCATGGAGATAGCCAGTTTTGCATCCAGTTTTTTGATGGACTGCAACATCAGTGGCTCGTCGGTGGTTTCTGCCTGAGGCTGAGGATTCACAAGATTGAGATCCAAGCTAAACTGGCTTTCGCCCTGAGAGGTCTTCCAGCTTAGAGGTTGTACATTCAGCGTTGGATTACCGGCGAGTAGGGCTGGCATATTCTTTTCAACCAGCGCCGCTAATTCTTGTTGATATACATCAGGATCGAGATCATCGCCCTGAGCCAGTTGGCGATTGATAAAATCATTGTACTGTGAAGCAAAGGTTTTTAATCCTTTACCATCAACACCGCTAAATTTCAGCGTTAATGCGCCCTGACCAAAATCTTTGCCGCTGATTTTTAGTGCATCAAGTGTGTAGTTCAAAACGCCATTGAGGTTTTTATCATCTTCACCCATGTTAGCGTCTAGTTTGAAGCCATCTAACACTGCAGACTCTTTACCATCGACAGACACCGACAGATGCTTGGCATTCATTTTCTGTGAGCCGATATTCAGATCGAACTTGCCGCGATGGCTATCACTTTCCATCGTGAAACCTTGCAGAGTGATTTGCTCTTGCTGGTTCATCTCATTTGGTGCAGAGATCGCTACGTTATCGCTGTTCATATCGAATTTCAGCGAGGACAGATCTTTAGCTACGTCTGCGTTAATCACTGCGCCGTCAAATTTTACCGAAATTTTATCTTTCGCGTAGTCGACAGGAATGAGCGTAATTTTCGATTGCGTATCGCCGTTGTAGGCGATGCGGGTATCAGCATCGATCAGCGATTTACCCTTCGTGGCATCAAACAGCGCTTTTACCGCTGGCGTATTTTCTAATTCGGTATGTACAGAGGCCATGCTTGGCACAAAGTTGAATTTTTTCAGCTGAGCGGTAGGGAATGGGCCGTGGGTAATGGTTTCTTTCAGGACAATCTGCTCACCGGCTTTTAGGCTTGGCTCGCCTTTGAAGCTCGGATCGTTTTGCAGAATATAGCGCACATCAGTGGAGAACAGATGACGGTTATAGTCTTCGTAGCTGAGTTTTAAACCCGCTTTAGGGAAATAGTTGTTGATCTGGCTATTAACGTTCTCGACCTCAGTCGTCATACGTTGCTCAATGAGCTTGCCGGTATACCAAGAGGCTCCAGTCCAAGCGGCACCTAAAACCACGATGACCGCGACCGCGACAGCTGATTTTTTCATATTGAGTTCTTCCTTAAGCCTTGAATGTGCTGCCGCAGGGAGACATCCCATCAACGGCGTATCAAAAAATTTGTGGCGAGCATAAACAAAAAACGCCCGCAGGCGTTTTTATTGTGGCGGTAAACAACGCCAATTAGCAAATACTAATCTGAATTAGCTAAGAAAAGAGAATTTTCTAAAGAGGGTTTTAGCCTCGTTTATCCTCTTATGTGCTCAGAGTTCGTTAAATACACGAGCCAACTGTCCATGTCCTTGGACGGTCACCGGTGATTCATTCGCGGGAAGATAGCAAGACTCTCCCGGTGCTAACGTAATACGCTGCTCACCTTTGCTTAATGTTGCTTCGCCCTCAATGCAGAACAGCACTGCGGCACTCTCTTGCGCTAAGGACTGTGGTGCGTCGGTCAGCGTGTGTACGGCAAAGGCAAAGTCTTCAACGGGAATAGGGAAGCGCGTTTCGTTGCCAGTGATAACCGGCGTCGTCAGCAGTGAGTTCGCCGGTTTAGGCACAAATTTCACGTTAGCCAGCAGTTCAGGAACATCGATATATTTCGGCGTTAGGCCTGCGCGCAGCACGTTATCGGAGTTAGCCATAATCTCTAACCCTACGCCGTTTAAATAGGCATGCGGCGTCTCGGCATACAGGAACATGCTTTGTCCCGGCGTTAAATCGATGGTGTTGAGCAGCAATGGCGAGAACAGCCCGCTATCGTCTGGATAGACCTGGGCGATACGGCGAATGGCGTCCCAAGCGGAGCCTTGCTGATGGTTGAGCGCCTCGGCAAGTACGCTAAGCGCATGGGCTTTTTGTTCGCCCGTCATGCTTAACAAATTCCCGAACAACGCGGTGAGATGCTGTTCATCGGGATGTTGGATAAATTGCGCGATATCTGGGTGAGCATCGGCTACAGGCTGTAACAACTGCGCGATTTCAGTCAGTTCGCGGAACCCGTTCATTGCTTTGAATGGGGTTAAGGCATAGACCAATTCAGGCTTATGGTTAGGATCTTTGTAATTACGGTTTGCGGCATTGATTGCAATTCCAGCCGATTCCTCACGCGCAAAGCCTTCTTCGGCAGCATGTTTGCTTGGGTGTACTTGAATTGAGAGAGGCTGTGCTGCGCAGAGAACTTTGAACAAAAACGGCAGCTCACCAAAGCGTTTTGCCACCGCATTCCCTAAATTGCCATTCAGATCCTTGGCGATTTCGTCACGCAGCGACACTTTATGACCATTTTTATCTAAAACCTTGGAGCTGCTTAGTGGATGCGCGCCCATCCAGAGTTCGGCCATGGGTTTGTTATCTGGATTTGGAAAACCATAAAGCTTGCTGAGTGCGTCGTGACTACCCCAAGCATAGTTTTGTACGGCATTGATCATCTTTTGCATTGGTATCAACCTAAGGTGAAGTTAAAGCGAATTATAAAGTGATTGCGATAAGTAAACAGGAGATAGCGCACCTGACGCAAGGATATTGATGTAAGAAATTAGACGAGCTCTCACATTCTAACCAGTTGATATAACGCTATACTCATTAAATGAGCTAACCATTCACCGGAGTTAGGTATTTATAACCAAGGAGAAAATATGACAGCTATGCGCGTTGAACGAGACTCTATGGGCGATATTGATGTTCCTCAGGCGCGGTTGTGGGGCGCTCAAACGCAGCGCTCATTGGAACATTTCCGTATTTCGGTGGAGAAAATGCCGCAGGCGTTAATTGATGCGTTGGCGGTGGTAAAAAAAGCTGCGGCGCAGGTGAACCTAGATCTTGGTTTATTAAGCGAAGAGAAAGCCGAGGCGATCATGCAGGCCGCGCAGGAAGTTATTGACGGTTTTCGTTATCAGGAATTTCCGCTCGCGGTGTGGCAAACCGGTTCGGGGACGCAAAGCAATATGAATATGAACGAAGTTCTGGCGAATCGCGCCAGCGAATTATTGGGCGGAGAACGTGGCAATGAGCGTAAAGTTCATCCCAATGATGACGTGAATAAAAGTCAGAGCTCGAATGATGTATTTCCAACCGCGATGCACGTGGCGGCGGTGGTGGCAATCCGTCAGCAACTATTGCCGCAGATGGATGTATTGATACAAACCTTGCAGGAAAAATCAGAGCAATTTAGCGACATCGTGAAAATCGGTCGTACACATTTGCAGGACGCAACGCCATTAACGCTTGGGCAAGAGATCTCAGGTTGGGTTGCGATGCTCGTACACAGTAAAAAGCATCTTGAATACGGGCTTGAACATCTCTATGAGCTGGCTTTGGGAGGGACTGCGGTTGGGACAGGACTTAATACGCATCCTGAATACGCTGTGCGGGTGGCAAAAGCGATCGCTCAGCTGAGCGGCTGTGATTTTGTGACGGCTCCGAATAAGTTTGAGGCATTGGCCAGCTGTGACGGCTTGGTGCAGGCTCACGGTGCGCTGAAAGGTCTGGCCGCATCGATGATGAAAATAGCCAATGATGTTCGCTGGCTGGCCTCTGGGCCACGTTGTGGTATCGGCGAAATTAGTATTCCTGAAAACGAACCGGGTAGTTCCATTATGCCGGGAAAGGTGAATCCCACTCAGTGTGAAGCCGTTACTATGCTTTGTGCTCAGGTGATGGGGAATGATGTTGCGGTGAATATCGGAGGTGCTTCGGGGAACTTTGAACTCAACGTCTTTCGACCTCTGGTTATTCATAACTTTTTACAATCCGTGCGCTTGCTAGCCGATGGAATGGAAAGCTTTAACGAACATTGCGCCCGTGGAATTGAACCTAATCGGCCTCGAATCAATCAGTTATTGAATGAGTCGCTCATGCTAGTCACCGCGCTTAACACCCATATTGGCTATGATAAAGCGGCTGAAATTGCTAAAAAGGCTCACCACGAGGGCTTAACCCTCAAAGAGTCTGCCCTGATGCTGGGTTATGTCACGGCGGCTCAGTTTGACGAATGGGTTAAACCACAAGACATGGTGGGGAGCACCATTAGATCATGATACTTTCGTGACGTTGTCACTTTATTCCAGTTCTCGATAAAGATGTAAACGGGGTATCAAGAGCTCAAGCCTCTTTGCGCGCGGACGGTGTTTTACCTGAATATTGTCCGCGTCGTAGTCGTTTAAATCGCCCAGCAGGGGAACCGGTGTTTCGCTAAACTCATCCGTTAGGGAAATCAACGGCATGCTACAAGGATGTTGTATCTGTTTTTGTTCCTCCTGATACCAAACGCGTGCAATGGGCTGAACCTTTACCGGCCGCTTTATCTTCAGCTTAACCCCTTCAGGCAAACGCATGACGTCTTCTAATTCTTGACTCACCAGCTCAGCCCACTGTTCGCGAGAATAGGGCGGAACCGAACGATTGGCGGTCAAACTTTTCTCTAAGCGAGCAATGACCTCATCGCGCTGCATATTTTTGATTACGCTCTTATTTGCCCAACCAAAACGCACGGTGGTTGGGTTATGTAATACCGTTAGCGATCGATAGGCGCTCAGTGTAATTAAGCCTTTAAGGTGAGCGTGAACGAACTCGAAGCGTTGCTCGGGGGGGAGGCCGGACTCTACGGCAATGATCTTCTCCAACTGTTTTTTGAGCTGGTTAACCTCACTAATAAGGGCGCTGGTGGATTTCACCTGTGAATAGGTGGCGGAGTAGCAGAGTACACCGGGAAGGCGCACCGCGGCTTTACTGCTGATATGCTGTGCATGATGGTGAATGAACAGACGGCGAAAATGCTGTAATCCTGCATCAAATGCGGATTCACCCGAGCAAGGGATAACGCTAATATGGGTGACTTCGTCATGCTCTTTACCTTTTTCGATATCAGGCAATTGAAAGACGTTCGCTTGCAAAGGTGTCAGTGATTTAAGCACAGCGTCGATTTCCATCAGGCCTTGCTCAAGCTGGTGGAAGCAAACGTTCATTCGATCAATGACATGGTTAGCAGACATAGCGCACCTTTTATTCCATGGTTATTTAGTTACAACATACAATGTAAGTCATAAAAAAGACACCGTCTGTAGCTCCGCAGAAAATAGTTAACTAACGTGGTATATGGTATCTCAAAGAATAAACTGCGCTGAACAGCGGAGGGAAGGCTGGCGTAGGAGAGCAAAAACCTCCGTAAAACGGAGGTTTTGATAAAGATCTATCGGTACTCATTCATCATCATGTTCATCGTCGCCGTCCAGTTCTACGGGTGACTGGAAACCGTCAGGCTTAATCGCCAACAAGTCGCATTTCAGATGGTCGATGACATGCTCTGCGGTATTGCCAATAAATGCCGCTGAAATACCAGTGCGGCCTAAAGTACCTAACACGACAACGCCAGCGTTCAGATGCTCTGCCACATCAGGGATCACTTCCTCAGGTAGGCCTTTCTCTACGTGAGTGCATTCTTCCTTCATACCAAATTTCTGACGCAGCGCTTTCATGGCGAGCAGGTGCTGCCCACGGATGGCATCGTTGTAAATGCTTGGGTCAAAGTCAGGTAGTTCGATAGCAATGTTAATTGGCGTGACGGGATAGGCACCGACCAAATGCAAAGAGGTATGGTCAACATGCTCTGCCAGTTCGAGTGATTCTTTCACCAATTTAATATTGAGAGGATCGTGGTAGGGTTCTTCGCTTGATAGATTCACTGCCACCAGAGCGGTGCCGTTCTGTGGCCAAGGCTGATCTTTTACCATCCAAACAGGGCAAGGGCATTTACGTAGCAAGTGCCAGTCGGTTGGGGTGAAAATAACGGCTTCTAAGCGATCGTGCTGATGTGCCATTTTCAGCAGTAAATCGTACTTGCCGCTAATCACTTCTTGAATGATGGCTTCGAATGGACGGTTATGCCAGACCACCTTGATTTCAATAGGCACACCCGCTTCCAAATAGTAACGACACTGCTCTTTGATCCACGCAGAGCGTTGACTGATAACACCTTGGCGCATCGACATTCTCTCATCGGGCGAGAGCAAGGTCGTCATTTCGTAGGAAAAATCGTAGATAGACAGAAATGCCGTAATACGTCCGCCATTTCGCTGGACCAGATAAACAGCACGGCGCAACGCCGGTTGATCATCCTGATTGGGATCAATAGCCACCAGAAGATTCTGATACTTCGCCATACCGCCTCCTCGCTAACCCAAATAATGTGTGCATTGCACTGTTTTATCGTCCATGGGACAAATACAACAATAGGCCTTACAGATTAAGAGTAAACCATCATGGGAAAACAAAGTAGGGGATAGAAGAGAACCGGATCAACTAATCGGAAAAAATCCGTTAGAAATTAGTGACCCGGTTTAATATCATTCAGAAAACTATCTGAACAATGAGTCTCTGAACAATTACTCGTTGGTTGCGCGGGGATTGCCAGCCAACAGCGAAAGCGCATCAACATCTTGAATGGTGATGTATTTACCTTTCACACTTAAAATTTCACTTTTTTGGAAACGACCCAGCAGACGGCTGATGGTTTCAACGGTCAGTCCCAGATAGTTACCGATATCACCACGTGTCATGGTCAAACGGAACTCACGTGGAGAGAAACCACGTTGAGCAAAACGGCGGGAGAGATTATAGATAAAAGCCGCCAAGCGTTCTTCGGCGTTTTTCTTTGATAACAACAGGATCATGTCCTGGTCACCTTTAATCTCACCGCTCATCAAACGCATCATCTGCTGGCGCAGGCTTGGCATTTTGCCCGACAGATCGTCCAGAGTCTCAAACGGGATCTCGCAAACCATTGAGGTTTCGAGTGCCTGAGCAAAACTTGGATGCTGCTGATTACCAATGGCATCAAATCCCACCAGATCGCCTGCCAGGTGGAAAGCCGTAATCTGTTCATCACCTTGCTCGGTGATGGTGTAGCTCTTAATGGTTCCGGAGCGAATGGCATACAGCGATTTCAGCTCATCACCGGCTTTAAACAACGCCTGACCTTTCTGAATCGGCTTTTTACGCTCAATGATGTTATCAAGCTGATCCAGCTCGTGCTCATTGAGAGTAAAAGGAATGCACAGCTGGCTAATGCTGCAATCCTGACAATGGATCGCACAACCGCCAGACTGGATACGACGAATGACGCGCTTTTCCGGAATCATAGGTAATGCCCAAGCAATATTGATATTGGTCAATTTTAACATCTTTTAGGGGAGAGAATAAACCCTGTTGTTGATCCAAACGATAATTTGACGATTAAGTGGACATAATTTTAGGAAATGTGACCGAAATTGAGTTTGTTTTATGTGACAACGTCACAATAAGAGGGTGGATATGTTGTGTTTATTTGTGCGCCTTGTTTTTCTTGTTAATAAATAGCAAATAAAATGGAGGTCAATGTTTTGAGCTCTTCTTTACAGGATACTTAAGAAACACAAGGCTGGTGCGGCTTAGCGGCAGTCTTAAAAAAAATACGTTAATAATTTGTCGCAAATGAATAAATATCTTCGCTACTCACTCAATGCAGCATTAATAATTGGTTTAAAAATTATTTTTTTGCTCAAAGTCACACTGCAATACCTTAAAAAAACCAAAAGTAAAATGTAAGCAAACGTGGGTAACACGCACTTAGTCCATTAAGATATATCTGGCCGATCTTTGATTATTTATCTGAATCGGAAAATGTCCGAAAAGAATCACGCAATGTTGGTGAGGTTTCCTTGTGAAGTGAGAATTCCAGACTACAATAGCCACGTTTTCGCCTTTTCACCAAGACGGTTAATCCATGCTACGAAGCGATGTGTCCCACAAGAATAAAATTGAACTCCTCAGTCCTGCGCGCGATGTTGCTATTGCGCGTGAGGCTATTTTGCACGGCGCAGATGCCGTTTATATCGGCGGGCCGGATTTCGGCGCACGTCATAATGCGGGCAACTCGCTGAGCGATATTGCCGAGTTGGTTACTTTTGCCCATCGGTATGGCGTAAAAATTTTTGTCACGCTCAACACCATTTTGCACGATGCAGAGTTAGAACCCGCGCGCCTGTTGATTCATCAACTGTATGACGCCGGCGTTGACGCGCTCATCGTGCAAGATCTTGGCATCCTCGAGTTGGATATTCCGCCAATAGAATTGCACGCCAGTACGCAGACCGATATTCGCAGCGTAGAAAAGGCCAAGTTTTTATCCGATGTGGGCTTTTCGCAGATCGTTTTAGCGCGTGAGCTAAACCTCAGTCAGATTAAAAATATCAGCGATAACATCGATGCGACCGTGGAGTTTTTCATCCATGGTGCGCTGTGCGTTGCCTACTCAGGGCAATGCTACATTTCCCATGCCCAGACAGGGCGTAGCGCAAACCGAGGCGACTGCTCTCAGGCATGCCGTTTACCCTATACGCTGAAAGACGATCAGGGGCGCGTGGTCGCCTATGAAAAACATCTGCTGTCGATGAAAGACAACGATCAGAGCCAAAATCTCATCGCACTGATTGACGCGGGCGTTCGCTCTTTCAAGATTGAGGGGCGTTACAAAGATATGAGCTATGTGAAAAATATCACGGCTTATTATCGCCAGCACCTCGACGCGATTATGAACGAACGCCCGGAATTGGCGCCGGCATCTCTGGGGCGCACCGAGCATTTCTTCGTGCCGTCCCCAGATAAAACCTTTCACCGTGGCAGCACCGATTACTTTGTCAATCAGCGTAAAATGGATATCGGCGCGTTTGATTCGCCAAAATTCGTTGGTTTACCGATTGGTGAAATTCTGAAGGTTGGTAAAGATCATGTCGATGTCAGCGTGACAGAGCCGCTGACTAATGGCGATGGTTTGAACGTATTAATTAAGCGCGATATC
This sequence comes from Hafnia sp. HMSC23F03, assembly GCF_001816025.1. Lineage (NCBI taxonomy): Bacteria > Pseudomonadati > Pseudomonadota > Gammaproteobacteria > Enterobacterales > Hafniaceae > Hafnia > Hafnia sp. HMSC23F03. The sequence goes on along the minus strand of NZ_KV824234.1, from coordinate 135,091 downwards.
GTCGGTTTTCGGGCGAGCAAAGTGGAAAAAATCGCGGCCAACAGCTTCCGCGTATGGCCTAACGAGATGCTGGATGCGTTGAAAAATATTCGTCCTCACCATCCGCTGAACCGCAATCTGGACCACAATTGGCAGCAAGCGTTGCTGAAAACGTCGAGTGAGCGACGCATCGGCGTCAAACTGTGTCTAAAAGGTAATCAAAACCAGCTGATGTTAACCGCCACCGCCGCAGACGGCGTTAGCGTAACCCAAACATTAGAAGGTTACTTCGACGTGGCCAATCAGCCAGAGAAAGCCTTCAGCAATTTGCATGACGGTTTGGCGAAACTCGGGCAGAGCATCTATTTCTCTCAGGGGATCGAAATCAATCTGCCTGCGGCATATTTTGTGCCTAATGGTTTGCTCAATCAGCTACGGCGCGAAACTATCGATATGCTGACCGAGGCGCGTTTACATGCGTATCAGCGCGGCAGTCGTAAAGCCGTTTCCGAACCGGCACCGATTTATCCCGAAACGCACCTGACGTTTTTAGCTAACGTTTACAACCATAAAGCCCGTGAATTTTACCAGCGCTACGGCGTCCAACTGATTGATGCGGCCTATGAGGCACATCAAGAGAAAGGTGACGTTCCGGTGATGATTACCAAACACTGTCTGCGATTCGCGTTTAATTTGTGTCCTAAACAGGCGAAAGGCGTGCAGGGGGTGAAAGGGCGCGCATCACCGATGCAGTTAATCCATCAGGATGAAGTGCTAACGCTCAAATTTGATTGTAAACCGTGTGAAATGCATGTGATCGGCAAAATTAAAAATCACATTTTGAAGATGCCGCTACCAGGCAGCGTTGTTGCATCGGTTTCACCTGAAGAGTTGATGAAAACGTTGCCAAGCAAATCAGCCAGCGTAACAAAAGCTAAAGTTCGTCGCTAGACACTTGCCAATCTGTGCTCGGCTCAAGCCTCTCCAGTGTGTAGAGAGGCTTGAGTCATACCCATGACTATTTTCTCTGACGCGTGATATTGTCAATATCCGCACAGGATAGACCAATATCTTTCAGCTGCTGCTCACTCATACGATGTAAAGCGTAATACGCCTTTCTCCGCATACGCCACGTTTGCCAATGCTGATACAGTCCCATGAAAAATAGATAAAACGGCGACTGTAAAAAGGGTTTCTTGGCTTGGTTTTCATCATATCCCATCATGTTGCTCCTCGCTGTTTCGATAGATCTATCATTGCGCGAAGCGAATACAGGTCACAGATACAAAAATAACTATTATTTAACATACAGATTGCGCATTATGCGATCTGAATGGTCAAAATCACAGGCAACTGTACTGGTTTTAGACGGTTTGAATCTCACACCACGAATCAAGGGGACACCATGACGCGCTATCAACACCTCGCCGACTTATTAGCACAACGAATTGAAGCGGGGCTATATCAAAGCGGTGAGCGTTTGCCATCGGTTCGCACGTTGAGTGAGGAACATTCGGTCAGCATTAGCACCGTGCAACAGGCGTATCATTTGCTTGAAGATAGGCAGCTCATCAGACCGCAGCCAAGATCGGGATATTATGTTACACCACGCAAACATACTCCGCCTGCACCGGCGATCAGTCGGCCAGCGCAGCGTCCTGTTGAAATAACTCAATGGGAATGTGTTCTCGACCGCCTGAATGAAGAACCCGATGGCGATGCCATTCCTTTCGGCAGCGGATCGCCGGATATGAGTCAGTCCACGCTGGCTCCGTTATGGAAAGCGATGACACGGCTGATGCAGTCTCAAGACCGTCGAGTATTGAACTACGATCCCGTGTATGGCTCTTACGCTCTGCGCGAACAGGTTGCGCGTTTGGCCATCGATTCAGGATGTCATTTAAATCCTGCCGATATCATTATTACGAATGGCTGTCATGAAGCACTGATTGTAGCGATTCGCGCGGTTTGTTCGGCAGGCGATATCGTTGCGGTGGAATCACCTGCGTTTCATGGGATTATGCAAAAACTACGTGGTTCCGAAATAAAAGTGATTGAGATACCAACCGATTCAAGCACGGGGATCAGCGTAGAAGCGCTCAAACTGGCGCTTGAGCAGTGGCCAATTAAAGCGGTGATGCTCGTACCTAACTGCAATAATCCTTTGGGTTTCATCATGCCTGAGCCACGAAAGCGCGAATTACTGTGTTTGGCTCAAGAATATGACATCGCCATTATTGAAGATGACGTCTATGGTGATTTAGCCTTTGAGTATCCTCGACCTATCACGATTAAATCTCTGGATATGGATGGTCGAGTCCTGCTGTGCAGTTCTTTCTCGAAGACGGTTGCTCCGGGACTGCGTGTGGGGTGGATTGCACCAGGCCGCTATTTTGATCGTGTGGTTTACATGAAATATACCGGGACTGGCGCCTCGGTTTCGCATCCACAGTTAGCCATTGCCGAGTTTATCAAGGCTGGAGGGTATCAAATCCACCTACGCCGCATGCGCAAATATTATCAGCAGAATCTAGAGAAATTCACCTGTCGAGTGAGGGAGTATTTCCCTTGCGGAATATGCGTCAGTCGCCCTCAAGGAGGATTCGTGATGTGGATTGAACTGCCAGAACATTTTGATTCCGTGCGTTTAAGCCTTGAGCTCAGCGAAGCGAAAGTACAGTTTGTTATCGGTTCGCTGTTCTCTGCATCGGGTAAATATCGAAATTGTTTGCGATTAAATTACGGTTTGCCCTATAGCGATAAAGTCGACCAAGGTTTGCAAAAACTGGCTAAGGCGGTTGAGTGCGCCATGTTGGAATGCCAGCTGCAAATGGCGGGAGAAGCCCGTCAAAACGGCACTAATCGCTGATAAAATCCAAATCTTGTGCGTAAAAATCGATCGCTTTGCGATAAGCCAGAATCCCGTCGTCCTGCGTGGTGCTAGTGAGTAACAACAGGGTGTCACGCAGCGCACTTTTTGCATCGCCCATGCTGTATTTCGCCAGCGCATAAAACACCTGTAGCGCACGGTCGTTCGGGAAATGCGCCACGGCCTGAGTGAGAAGTTCATAGGCTTGCTGATAATTGCCGGTCACGCGATAGGTACTGCCAAGCCCTAAATAAGCCTCTTTTAAATCAGCGTCGGGCAATCCCAGTGCAATGGCCTTTTCATAATGAGGGATTGCCCGGTTCTCTTGTCCCAAACCATCGCACGCCCATGCCGCATAATAGTGGTTCAGTGCTGAATTGGGGATAATGGCTAACTCAGCTTCTGCCGTATCCAGTGCCAATGCATAGTTCTGTGCCTTCAAAGCCGATAAAATCATAAGCTCCCCATCCAGTCAGTATTAATAGCCTTTAGCCATTACTTCGGCATAGCGGCGAAAGATAAACACGCACCACAGCAAGGAAACCACCGCCAGCGCTGCACCAATATAGCCAATGTTTGCCATGCTGAAATGAATGCTGATCTGATTTCCCAGCAAAGCGCCTGCGCCAATGCCGATATTAAAAATGCCCGAGTAAAGTGACATGGCGACATCGGTCGCATCCGGTGCCATTGCCAGAACTTTTACCTGCATTCCCAAACCGATGGTCATAATGGCCACGCCCCACACAACGCAAAGCAGGGCAATCCACAGTGGACTCGCAGCGGCAGGCAATAGCAGCAACAGGCTTAAAGCCAGCAGCACAATGGCGCCAATAATGAGTGCAGTAGGGTGTTTATTACCCAATATGCTAAACAGCACGCTGCCGATAATCCCTGCCGCGCCGAGAATCAATAGCAGCATGGTGGCAAAACCTTGGCTCATGGATGCCACGGTTTGAATAAAGGGTTCGATGTAGCTGTAGGCCGTGTAGTGTGCCGTCACCACAATCACGGTTAAAGCATATAAGCACAGTAGCGCGGGGCGACGAGCGAGAATCGGGATGCTTTTCAACGAGCCTGAATGCTCGCTTGGCAGTTTAGGCAGTAATTTAAGTACGCAGATCAGCGTTATCGTGGCCAAAATACCGATGACCAAAAACGTGGTTCTCCAGCCTAAATATTGCCCGATGATTCGCCCGAGCGGCAGACCTAAAACCATCGCTAATGCAGTACCCGTCGCCAGCAAACTCAGCGCCTGCGCCTTTTTCCCCGCTGGGGCCAAGCGAATCGCCAGAGAGGCGGTGATAGACCAAAATACCGCATGGGCAAGCGCAATGCCGATTCGTGAAATCACTAAAATCCAGAAATTCCAAGCCACCACCGAAAGCGCGTGGCTGACAATAAACAGCACGAATATTTTCACCAGCAGCCCACGCCGCTCCATCTGGCTGGTCATCAGCATGAATGGGAGAGACATCAGCGCAACCACCCATGCGTAAATGGTCAGCATCAAACCAACCTGTGCCGTGCTCATCGAGAAACTAGCCGCAATATCCGACAGTAAACCAACGGGGACAAATTCGGTGGTATTGAAAATAAAGGCAGCTACCGCAAGGGTAATCACCCTTAACCATGCGGTTTTACGGGAAACAGGAGTTTTATTCATTGCGCTTACTAAGTTAGGAGAATGGAGAAAATAGAGCAGTGGGAAGCATCATACTGCTAAATGCTCAGGATTTATAGGTGATAGGCCGATGGAAAGCCGCGACGATGAGAACGGTTACTCTGCTGATTAATATGGTTTAATTTATTTATAGTGTAAATAACTCAAGTTTTAATTTTTTAGGCCGTTATTTAGTGAGCTGTTTTAATAAAAAGCATAAGTCTGGCATATCTCTCTTCTAATCAGGGCAAGCTATCATGTTCGACTCTATCCGTTCACGTATTCTGGCAGCCTCCACCGCCATTGTTATTTGCTCTCTCAGTATTAACACCTATCTCAACTATTCCATCGCGAATAAGTACAATAACAGCGCGATAGACAGTACTCTCGAAGCCGTTTCATCCAGTCACAACCGTGCTATCGCCGATTGGGTGGCTAGCAAAAGTCATCTGGTAGCATCATTGACACCGCACGTGACCTCTCCAGACCCGATGCCCTTGATGGTGCAGGTTGCCAACGGCGGTAACTTTATGGGAATCGATATTGGCTATCCGAATAAAATTGATATCTCATCGGTACCGAACAGCGTCCCCGAAGGCTATGACCCAACAACTCGACCTTGGTATATACAAGCGGTAAAAGCAGGTAAACCGATTATTACCGCGCCTTATATCGACGTTAACACCAAGAAAATGGTGGTCACCTTTGCGGCACCTAGCATTGAAAATGGGGTGCTTAAAGGGGTGGTCGAGGGGGATGTGACGATGGACAGCGTTATCGAAAACGTTCGCTCAATTCATCCAACAGACAGCAGTTTCGGCATGTTGATTGATTCCGAAGGCAACATTATGGCGCATCCGGATGAATCTCTGACTCAAAAATCGCTTCACAGCATCGCGCCGACGTTGGATTTATCACGCTTGCTGAATGCCCGTACGCCGATTGAGTCAGAAATTAGCGGTAGTGCAAAACTGCTGCTGGCTCAGCCTGTCGCGGGAACGTCATGGTTTACCGTGGTAGCAATGGACAAAACTGAGGCCACGGCGGGTATGCGTTCTCTGCTGACAACGTCATTAGTCACGCTGTTAGTGCTTATCGTGATTGCTGCCGTCATCATTGGCGTGATTGCCCAGCGCGCGCTAAAACCGCTTATCCGTATTCGGGATGCCATGGATGCGATCAGCTCCGGTACAGAAGATCTGACCCAGCGCTTACCCACGGATGGCAAAGATGAAGTATCGCAAATCGCCGGTGCTTTTAACCGCTTTGTTGATAAGCTTAGCGCGGTGATGAAAACAATCCGCAATAGCAGCGAGTCTGTGCGTGTAGCGGCTAATGAGATTGCTTCAGGAAACCAAGATCTCTCAAGCAGAACCGAATCCGCTGCGGCAAATCTGCAACAGACTTCCGCCGCACTGGAGCAAATTTCGTCTACGGTGGCTCAATCCGCTGGCGCGGCTAAGCAGGCTAACAGCGCTGTACAATCGGCTTCAGCCGATGCCTCACGCGGTGGAGAAGCGATAGCTAAGGTGATCAACACCATGCAGTCCATTGAAACCGCCTCCGGTAAAATTGGCGATATCACCGGCGTGATTGACGGCATCGCTTTTCAAACCAATATTCTGGCGTTAAACGCAGCGGTGGAAGCGGCTAGAGCCGGTGAGCAGGGTCGTGGTTTCGCCGTGGTTGCAGGAGAGGTTCGTACCTTGGCACAGCGTAGTGCGCAGGCGGCGAAAGAGATTAAAACCCTGATTGAATCAACGGTACGCAGCGTGTCGTCGGGATCAACACAGGTGCGCCAAACCAGCGATACCATGACCGATATTGTCACCAGCGTTTCGGCAGTGACGGCAATTATGTCTGAAATCACCAACGCGGCCGATGAACAAATGCGTGGTATCAATGAGATCAACAAAGCCGTGACTCACCTAGATACTATGGTGCAGCAGAACGCAGCGCTGGTCGAAGAATCAACCGCAGCCTCGGGGGCGTTATTGTCTCAGGCCAATGATTTGGTGGGGGCGGTAGGCCAGTTCAACGTCTAAAGAAATACGAGTAGGGGCCTGACTAGTGGTGTGCTAGATATAAATATCATGCCGATAGTCAGGCCTAATGTTTACTGCGGCTACGGGGTTAACAATTTTTTCCGTGAGGTTGTCATTGAATGGTGAACTTGCCGACGCAGGGAAGCATTTATCGACAGAATGAGGGATAATTACCTGATTAATTCTGGTAATTGATATGGATACCCTAATGAACTCAGATAACAACACTACCGCTCGTGATGGCGATTATTACACTCGCAAATATCAACTGACAGCTACGCATTCCGAAGTGTTAAACGCCGCTAAAATTGTTCCGGTGGGTAAAGCGTTAGATCTCGGCTGTGGCCGCGGACGTAATTCGCTGTATTTAAATTCGAAAGGTTTTGATGTCACCGCATGGGATAAAAATCCGATGAGTATCGCTAGCCTGAATGAGGTTATTCAGGCGGAAGGGCTGGTGAATATTTCGGCCCATGAAGTCGATCTCAACACCCAGCGTTTTAGCGGAGAATATGACTTCATCCTCTCCACCGTGGTCTTTATGTTTCTCGACCGCCAACAAATCCCTGCCATTATCGAAAACATGCAGGCCAGCACCCGCGTCGGCGGCTACAACCTGATTGTTGCTGCCGTAGACAGCCCAGACTACCCATGCAGCGTACCATTCTCGTTTACGTTCAAACCGGATGAACTGCGTAATTACTATGCGGGCTGGGAGTTTGCAAAATATAACGAAGATGTGGGCGAATTACATCGCATAGATGCCAATGGTAATCGCATTAAAATGCGCTTTGCGACCATGCTAGCTAAAAAAGTGAATTAACGTGCGGTAATGAGGGGAGCTTTAGCGCGGCATAATGAGAGCTAAAGCTCCATATAAGATTAATAGTAAACACATTCATGTTCGATTTCTGGGTCACTATGCATCATGGCTAAAATAGCCGCAAGAAGGTGATCAATATTGTGGTTTGATCCTCGTTGCTGAATTCGATTCACCCATTCTGGCCCATCAATATGTTCTCCAGGCCGCACCAAATAGCTATATTTCTGCACGGCGAGGTGGAAGTTTTCCTCAATATGATCGTACTGCGCACAGCGACAGTTTTCGACAATCAATATTCCTGCATAGGTTCGAGTCAAACCAAAAGTATTCATATAACACCTCAGAGAGGAATGAATGACTACTCTTTATGTATAGCATTTTCATGTGGCATTTGTGTGACACGTCGTACAAATAGTGGGCTATTTCCCAGCATAGCCCAGTGAAACAGGGCGTTATACCGCAGCAGGTTTCGCCTTAATCATCTTCATCAACAGGATGGATAAAAAGATTAAGGCAATGCCGCTCCATTGTGTGATGGATAGCCTCTCGCTGAGGAAGATAGAACCGAGCAGAACAGCAGTAACCGGATTGAACAGCGAAATCATCGACATGGTGTGTGGGCCGAGCAGGCTCACTGAGCGAGTCCAGCACCAGTAGGCAAATGCGGTGTTACAAACGACCAACCAGATTAAACCTACCCACGTTTTCGGCGTAGGCAGCGCCGGAACACCTGCAAACATCAACGCGAACGGCAACAAAATTATTCCCCCCAGAAAAAGCTGCCAAGCGGCGAGTCCAAGCTGATCGTGAGTTGGCCAGCGTGCTATCCATAATGAGGTTTGCGCCATGAGCAGAGTTCCGAGCAGCGCGGCTGCCACGCCGACAGGATCAAGGTGAGCCGATGGATTGAGCAATAGCACCACGCCAAATAACCCTAATAAAGCAAGGCCAAGCTTTGATAATGCAGGTTTTTTTCCCTCCTGAACCCATTGCAATAACAACACCATCAACGGTAATGTGGCTCCCAGCGTTCCTGCAACCGATCCCGGTAAGCGGTGTGCCGCAATAAACAAAAGAACGAAGAAAAAAGATATATTACATAGGCTTATTGCCAGCATTCGGTTCCATTTCAACGGTGGCAATGCGGGATGGATAAGCAATAGCAAAAAGCCGGCCGGTAGGGCTCTAAAGACGGCTATCCATACCGGTGATATATCTTGTAGAAAGTAACCTACAACGGCGTAGGTACTTCCCCAGAGCAGTGGAACCATAAAAGCGATGAGTATGTTCATAGATATCTTTTTAAAAAGTTACTTTTGTAAAAGATAAGTTAGTGGCAAAAACACAATAAAACAAGTATCTTTTTAAAAAGACATATAGGAGGGTGGCGATGGAACAAGATCACGTAGATAAAATCATTGAACAATGGCAGCGTGAACGACCGGATCTCGATTGTTCTCCAATGGGGATCATTGGCCGGATGGCCCGCATGGGACAGCTTTTATCAGGCAAAGTCACTCAGGTTTATGAACAGCATGGTTTGGATACTATCGAGTTTGATATTTTGGCCACGTTGCGAAGAAGTGGTGAACTGATTACTCCTACCGATCTTTATCAGACGGTAATGCTTTCATCAGGCGCGATGTCGGTGCGACTGGAGCGGCTGGAATCACGAGGGCTCGTGTTCAAAAAGCCCAATGAACATGACAAACGCAGCTGTAAAATTGGGCTGACCGAAGAAGGGTTAAAGGTGATAGATAGGGCGCTTGAGCATCATGTGCAGAATGAAAAGCAGATCCTTGAGCCACTCAGCGCAGATGAAAGACATCAATTAGCAGGCCTAATGCGTCGCTGGTTGCTGCATAATGAGCCTACGGAATAAACATCGGCCATCAATAAATGGGCGGGTGAGTCATACTGTTTTTAACCAGAGCTTTGCGAGTCATTAAGGGGATATTTTGAATAAATCACAAGAGACAATGCATCTCACGGCATCCGAAGCACTTGATCGACTCGAAGCACTGTATGAGTCAGCGCTGGCGGCCTTGCGTACCGCCATCAGTGATTACATCAGCGATGGCAAGTTGCCGGACGTGGGTTTAAGAGCAAAAGGGCTATTTGCCTATCCACAACTGAGCGTAAGTTGGGACGGAAAATTCCGCGATCATCTGCGAACTCGCGCCTATGGGCGCTTTTCCCGCACCGGCCAGTACAGCACCACGATTGCACGTCCAGCCCTGTTTAGAGAGTATCTTTCAGAACAGTTAACGCTGCTAGAAACAGAGTATGGCGCTAGCTTTGAAGTGACACCGTCACAACAAGAGATGCCATATCCATTTGTTATTGATGGTTCAGACCTCATCCTCGACAAAACCATGACCGCAGGGCTAGCGCAGCATTTCCCTACCACCGATTTGGCTCAAATTGGTGATGGGATCACCGATGGTTTGGAGACCGGAGGCGATTTCTTCCCGCTTTCACATTTTGATGCGCTGCGGACAGATTTCTCACTCGCTCGATTGAAACACTATACCGGTACTCCTGCGGAACATATTCAGCCTTATATTTTGTTCACCAACTATAGTCGTTATGTCGATGAGTTTGTCAGCTGGGCATGTGAACAAATTCTCGATCCTAACAGCCCGTATGAAGCACTTTCCTGCGCCGGTGGAAGCTATATTACGGCTGAAACCGCAGATCCAGAAAAGACTACGTCTGATCTTGCGTGGAAGAAACATCAGATGCCAGCGTACCATCTGATTTCGGCTAACGGGCAGGGGATCACACTGGTCAACATCGGCGTCGGTCCATCAAATGCCAAGACAATTTGCGATCACTTAGCGGTGTTAAGACCGCATGTTTGGCTGATGATTGGACATTGTGGTGGGCTGCGCGAAAGTCAGTCGATCGGCGATTATGTACTGGCGCATGCCTATCTTCGTGACGATCATGTTTTAGATGCGGTTTTACCCCCAGATATTCCGATCCCAAGCATCGCTGAAGTTCAGCGCGCTCTGTATGATGCCACTAAAGCCGTGAGCGGAATGCCGGGTGAAGAGGTGAAACAGCGTTTGCGTACCGGCACCGTTGTCACATCCGACGACCGTAACTGGGAACTGCGTTTTTCCGCATCAGAGCTGCGTTTTAGCCTGAGTCGCGCCGTAGCGGTTGATATGGAAAGCGCCACGATTGCGGCTCAGGGATATCGGTTCCGCGTTCCGTACGGAACATTGCTGTGCGTTTCTGATAAACCGCTGCATGGTGAGATCAAACTGCCGGGACAGGCAAATCATTTCTACGAAGGTGCTATTTCTGAACACTTACAAATTGGCATCCGCGCGATTGATTTGCTGCGAGCCGAAGGCGATAAACTTCATTCTCGTAAGCTACGTACGTTCAATGAGCCGCCGTTCCGTTAAGTATTAAGCCGATAGGCCCACGAAAGTGGGCCTGTTTGTGATCGCGCTGTGTAAAATCTCGTGTATAACTACACTGTTAAAATTCCAGATTTCACGTAGCGTTGTCTTTGCGCTGAACGGTTTTATAACGTGCCCGCGCTTGATACTATTACAATACCCATTGAAAGCAGGTTTATCCCTATGCATCTTCTATATCAGCCATTGCTGAAACATCCCCGTATCTCTGATAGCAGTAATTATCTGAACGAGTAATTACTGCCACGAAAAATCGTTCCGTGGCTCTTATTAATAGAAGGATGAGTCATGAAAGAAAAGCATTGGTCAAAACTGGAATATCTTCACCTGACGGTAAAGAATCCCAACATTTTAGTTAGCGGAACTCACAGTTATTACAGTGACTGCTGGGACAATGGATTTGAAAAGTCGGTTGTTCGATATTTACACGGCGATAGGATTAGCCAACGCTGGGAGCCGCTAGGCAAGATCGATAAACTCATCATCGGGGATTATGTCTGCATTGGTGCTGAGTCCGCTATTTTAATGGGCGGCAATCATAATCACTGTATGGATTTTATTAGTCTTTATCCCTTCATGGAGACAATCACGGATACGTATCGTCATAAAGGTGACACGGTTCTTAAAGATGGCTGTTGGTTAGGAATGCGTTGCATGCTTATGCCTGGCGTTACCGTAGGCGAGGGTGCCATCATCGCGGCTGGAAGTATCGTGACTAAAGATGTACCAGACTATGCGGTTGTCGGGGGTAATCCCGCCAAAGTACTCAAATACCGGTTCTCTGAATCTGATATAGGTCGAATTCTAGCGTTAAATATTTACGACAGATCTGAAGACGAGCTTGAAAGTATCAGAACCTTGCTAAGCTCGAATGATTTAGATGCGCTGGAGTTTGCTCTGCAGGAGTCTGCAAAGCCATAAGTACAATAAAGCTTGGAAAAGATAATAAGTGAGAGCTTTGAGTCGTTCCGAGGTTTTAACACCCTGGTATAAATCAGGGTGTTTTCCATTAGGAGTATGGACAAATGAATAGAGTGCTTCTGATAGTGTTTTTTATTTTCTCGTTAGGCGCTTTAACAACAAGCAGTATGGCCAGCGTTCCTGAATATGTTTATTTAAATGGCAATGGTATGCTCGATAACGTTGAAGATACTGTCTTGTTAAAGAAATATGGTCAACCTGAACATAATTTCACAAAACCTCGCTATAAGTTTGTGGGTGAATATTACATTGGCATAGAGAGAACTTACCGGTCGACAAACCCCGAATTAAAAAACACACCGATTAAAGAAATGCTGTGGCACTTGAGTGATGATTTAAACTTGACATGCTGGCTTCATTATAAAGATGGGAAGTGGATTGTTATTTCTTATGTTTTCTGGCCACCAGACGCTTTGTTTTAATTCATCATTAATGGGTAAATGCTATGTTCCTTGCATAAAGGGATAGACTGATAGGGGAAAGGCACGCAGCGTAGGTTTTCACTCCATTCATGCAATTTAACATAATATACATTATGCGTACCAGAGTATCATTAGGAGGAATTTACAGGTTTTTACTCATGGTTATTCACATGCTGACGCGCCTCCTAGCTATCCCGTCAAACTAAGCGATTCAGGCTCCAGCTATCTTTCGCACGTTACAGTCTTACTGCCGCGTTCACTGCTTTCAAATTGTGGTCTCAGATTTTTGCTTGATTGACCCGCGCCGAAAGTTCCTGATGGTTTTCTTTCCTTTCGCTGTAACGGTCGGCAAGATAGCTTGTATGTTCCTTCAGGATCAGGGTTATTTTGAAGAGCTCTTCTGCGACATCAACAATTCGGTCATACCAAGGAGATGGCTTCATGCGTCCTTCGTCATCAAATTCCTGCCACGCTTTAGGCACTGACGACTGATTGGGAATGGTGAACATACGCATCCAGCGGCCAAGTATTCGCAACTGATTTACTGCGTTGAACGATTGCGAGCCACCGCAAACTTGCATAACAGCAAGCGTTTTTCCCTGTGATGGGCGAACAGCGCCTTCACTCAGGGGGATCCAGTCAATTTGGGCCTTCATAACCGAACTCATGGCGCCATGTCTTTCCGGAGAACTCCAGATCATCCCATCACACCACCTGACCAGTTCTCGTAGTTCAAGCACTTTCGGATGACTGTCCAAGGCATCATCAGGTAATGGCAGGCCGGAAGGATTAAATGTTTTCACCTCAGCCCCCATTTTTGTCAGTAACCGCCCTGCTTCTTCAGCTGCAAAACGACTGTAGGAGCGTTCTCGAACTGAACCATAAAGGATGAGAAAACGCGGCATTGTTTCAGTGTTGCTTGCTAGTTTGCTGACGATTGCATCATCAAAGCAATCCAGTTCAACTGCTGGTAACTGTGTCATAAAAAACCTCTGTTTTATAAGCTATACTTTAAAACCTATCATATATGAAATATCATATGTATATATTTTTTTCGTTGAGGTCAGAAATGCTACAGCCTGTTCAGCTTTTTAAACTCCTTGCGGATGAAACTCGTTCGACTATTGTGATGCTTCTCAGGGAGTCTGGTGAGATGTGTGTTTGTGATATTTGTGCATCAACGGCAGAGTCTCAGCCAAAAATATCACGTCACATGGCTCTGTTACGCGAGTCCGGTCTAGTGATAGATCGCCGTCAGGGAAAATGGGTGCATTATCGACTATCACCACATATGCCTGCTTGGGCTGCAAGTATTATTGAAACAGCCTGGGACTGTGAACGTGAAAATATACGCAATAAGCTCAATAGAGCGTTGTTATCCTCCTGTTGAGGATGATGTATGCATACGTTTTATCAAATATGAATGAGGTTTGTGATGTTACTAGCAGGCGTGATCTTCTTATTCACCCTAGTCCTGGTTATCTGGCAACCTAGAGGTCTGGGAATTGGCTGGAGCGCCTCATTGGGCGCAGGTTTGGCATTACTGACCGGTGTTGTTCATCTAGGTGATATTGTTGCTGTCTGGCAGATAGTATGGAATGCGACCGCAACATTTATAGCTGTGATCATCATCAGTCTTCTCCTCGATGAGGCTGGTTTCTTCGAATGGGCTGCACTACATGTCGCCCGTTGGGGTAATGGCCATGGTCGAAGATTGTTTACTTGGATTATCCTGCTCGGTGCTATGGTCGCGGCGTTATTTGCTAATGACGGTGCAGCACTTATCCTGACGCCGATTGTGATTGCGATGCTGCTGGCTTTAGGTTACAGCCAGAGATCAACATTAGCTTTTGTCATGGCCGCTGGATTTATTGCAGACACAGCTAGTCTGCCTCTGATTGTCTCGAATCTGGTGAATATCGTCTCAGCTGACTATTTTAACCTAGGTTTTTCTGAGTATGCCGCAGTCATGGTGCCTGTTAACCTGACGGCTATTGCGACGACGCTGATTCTATTGCACCTTTTCTTTCGTAATGACATTCCTGCCGTTTACGATCTTTCCCTGTTGAAAGAACCTAAAAAAGCAATTCGAGATGCCAGAACCTTTAAAACCGGCTGGCTAGTTCTGACTTTGCTATTAGTGGGATTCTTTGGCCTCGAACCTCTCGGTATACCTGTTAGTCTGGTCGCCGCCGTTGGTGCCCTAATTTTGCTTACCGTCGCGAAGAGAGGACATGTCATAAACACTGGCAAAGTGTTGCGTGAAGCACCTTGGCAGATTGTGATTTTTTCACTGGGCATGTATCTGGTAGTCTACGGTTTACGCAATGCAGGTTTGACTCACTACCTTTCTGCCCTGCTAAATCAACTGGCTGAACAAGGATTGTGGGCATCGACCTTAGGGACAGGATTCCTCGCGGCGTTCCTCTCTTCCGTCATGAACAATATGCCGACCGTTTTGGTTGGTGCCCTGTCGATTGATGGTAGCGTAGCCACAGGCGTTATCAAAGAAGCGATGATTTATGCCAATGTTATCGGTAGCGACCTTGGGCCTAAAATTACGCCGATTGGCAGTCTTGCGACGTTGTTGTGGTTGCACGTTTTGTCGCAGAAAAATATTACGATTACCTGGGGATATTACTTTCGAGTAGGCATCGTCATGACAATCCCTGTACTGTTCGTCACGCTGGCGGCATTGGCTTTGCGCCTGTCAGTAGCGCTATAGCCATTACCTTCAGGAGTATTAACACGAGATCATTATGATGAACAATATCACTATCTATCATAATCCAGCCTGCGGAACGTCGCGCAATACCCTAGAGTTAATCCGCAACTGCGGCACTGAGCCCACGGTTATTCTGTATCTTGAAACACCGCCGACTCGAGAAGAACTGATGAAACTTATCGCGGATATGGGAATCTCCGTTCGGTCGCTATTACGCAAGAATGTCGAACCTTATGAACAATTAGGTCTGACAGATGATGCCTTCAGTGATGAGCAACTGATTGATTTTATGTTGCAGTACCCTATCCTCATCAATCGTCCAATTGTTGTTACCCCGCTGGGTACACGCTTATGTCGGCCTTCTGAGAGTGTTCTGGATATTTTACCTGATGAGCAATGCGGCTCGTTCACTAAAGAAGATGGTGAGCGAGTCATTGATGAACAGGGTAAACGGATAAAAAAATAAGTGCTGGGTAAGGGAGCAATCATGCTCCCTTTTTGTCATTTCATGATGACTCAATACATTAATAAAACTTCATGTAATGCTAAGTTATGAGGCGGCTTTTAAAATAATTCGGGTAGGCTTTCAAGTCAGATTTGAACCTGATTAACATTGCACAATAGCGTCTTTATGTCTTCTCCCTACTCTATCCACGTATCATCAAATCTCATCCGCTGTTTAGTAAACATAACGCGAGTGTTATGACAGTTTTCACAAAAGCATTATTCAGTTATCTATGTATTCGCTTTCTGCTTGCTTGGAATATATATCCCTTATAGATTGCTGCTTAGGGCATCTGGGGTACATGGTCAGAAAGAAGTAAATAAGGGGATAGATTAAATGGCAAATATTCGCGATGTTGCTCGGCTAGCCAAAGTATCTATCAGCAGTGTATCAAATGTGCTGAACAATAGAATTAGTCAAATGAGCACAGAAACATTGTTACGTATAGAACAAGCAATACGCGATCTCAACTATCGCCCAGTAAGGAGTCTGCCATCGGTAGGCGATGAGAAAAATAAAATTTTTGGCTTACTGGTACCCTCTATTGTTAATCCTAGTTTTTCCGCATTAGCTCATGAAGTAGATTTAGCGGCTAGAGTATTTCGTTATCGGGTATTGTTGGGAAACTCTTACCGGCAAGAGGACGAGGAGCGAGCATTCATTGAGGATATGTTCTCACACGGTGTCCGCGGTATCATTGTTGCAGCTAGTGATATTAGGAAGACTCATTTTATTCGCGCCGCCGAAAAAGGAATGATTATTGTCAGCTATGACAATCATTCTCCTGATGGCATATCTAGCCATGCCCATATTTTTGATAGTGTTTCAATGAACAACATTGAAGCGGGTCGTTTAGCCACACGGCATCTCGCCGAGCGCGGCTGCAAAAATATATTTTTTGCCACAGAGACGACGCTGACGCTAAGCCGTAGCCATAAGATCGATGGATTTCTGTCTGAGCTACGTCACCAAAACTTGCCGTTTCAGTCTCGGATTATTGAAGGTAAAGCCAGCAGCGAGTATGGCGATACTGAGATGTTTGAGCTGGGATTAATATTGGCACCTAGAATCCTCAAACTTCCTACACTTCCTGACGGAATTGTAGCAATTAATGATGCTTTGGGAATCGGACTGATGGTCGGTTTGCAAGCTGCGGGTATACGTATTCCAGACGATATATCATTGGTTGGCATCGATAATATTTCGTTATCTAACCTTAGCTCCCCTGCTCTGACGTCCGTTATGCCCCCGCTGGCAGAAATGGCACAGCGAATGGTGGGACGACTGATAAATAGAATTGCCGAGCCTTCATTACCGATCAGAGAATATCTTTTTACTCCGATGCTCATCAGCAGAAAATCGGTAAGACCGATAAATAACTAATGCAGTTATATATTTAATCATTTTTCTTTTATAGCGGTGAATTTCATCGAATCAATATCTTTTAATAAAAATTAGAGGAGCGACACTGTGTGTGCCCAAAAAACATCATCAGACTGTCATATCATATCGGAAAAACCACATAAACATCACCAACTATGGATATTAATGGGCGTGTCTGGTTGCGGAAAATCCGTAGTTGCACAGAGACTATCATCTGCATTGAATATTCCATGTCTCGATGGTGATTTTCTTCATCCCCGCCATAATGTGGATAAGATGGCAAATGGCCAAGCGCTTGATGATGATGATCGTTTACCTTGGCTACAGGCGTTAAATCAGGCTGCTTATGCCATGTTGCGTACTAATCCGAACTCGCTGATGGTCTGCTCTGCCCTTAAGAAAAACTACAGGGATATACTGCGACAAAATAACGCGGGGATACGTTTTATTTTCCTCAACGGTAATAAGGATGTTGTCAAAGAACGGCTTCAGCAGCGTAAAGGACATTTTTTTAAAGCTACAATGCTGGACTCACAATTTAACACCCTCGAAAATCCTGATGTTGATGAGAAAGATATTATTACTATCGATATTAATCAAACATTGGACTCAGTGGTTTCAGAGTGTATTAAACAAATAAACAAAACCAATCTTTAATTACTATTTAAATTAAAAGATACATTAGCGAGTTTCTAATGCCAGCCCACTGGGAATATCCATTATGAATAAAAGAACTCCGCAGGATATTGAACGTAGTGCAATTAAAAAACTTACACTACACATTGTCCCATTAATGATACTGCTCTATTTCTTAGCCTTTCTTGACCGTAATAATATGGCCTATGCTGCTATGGCATTAGAGGACAGCCTTGGTTTAACAGCATCAGCTTTTGGATTCGCCTCAGGTATTTTCTTTATTGGCTATTTTATGTTTGAAATACCAAGCAATGCAGGGACCATAAAATTTGGCCCACGCATATGGTTTGCAAGGATCTTAATTTCATGGGGTGTGTTTGCAACTTTGCTTGGTTTTGTTAGAACACCAATGGAGTTATATATCTGCCGTTTTATGCTTGGCGTCTGTGAGGCAGGATTTTTTCCTTCAGTAGTCTACTACTTTACAGTATTTTTCCCACAAAAGTATCGCACAAGAATTTTAGGCATGTTTATTATTGTCCAACCCCTGTCTAATGCGATCGGCTCTCCAATTTCTGGTTTTATTCTGAATATAGATCAAGGCTGGTTTGGCTTGGAGCCATGGCAATTGCTGTTCATCATAGAAGGTATTCCGCCAATTATTATTGGCTTGCTAATTCCTTTTATTATCAAAAACTCCCCAAAGGAAGTAAATTATCTAGATATTGAAGAAAAAGCGTGGTTGATGAGTAGCACCGAGCGCTCCAAATCGGGGTCCAAAATTACGCTCTCTGATTTCTTTAACGGAATTAAAAATCGTAAGTATCTACTGTATGCAATGCTGAATTTCGGCATGGTGTGTGGGATTTATGGTTTTGGCATGTGGCTTCCCTCGATCATCACTGCTATCTCAGGCGACGATATCTTTAAGGTCAGTCTGATGGCCTTAATTCCCTATGGTCTTGCAGCATTATTAGTCTATCCCTGGAGCCTGTTGGCAAGTAAAACTCAAAAAATCGGCGTGTTTGCCGGTATCAGCATGGTTGTTGCGGCGATGGGCTTAGTGGGCGCGGTCATTTTCTTTAAATACAACGTATTTGTCTCACTATCGTTTCTATGTATTGCCGCTATCGGAATATATACCTCCGTTCCCCCATTTTTATCTATGCCGGCCAATATTTCGTCGGGCGCAGCAGCGGCAGCCGGATTAGCCGTCGTAAGTTGTATCGGTAATATCGGCGGTTTTGTTGCCCCTTATGTGGTTGGCGTACTGAACGATATGACCCATAGCAGCATGCCAGGTCTCATCTTTTTGTCTTTATGCTTATTGGTTACCGGTCTCATTTGCATTTTTTACTGTGCCAAACAGCGTGAAGGCGTTATTCAATCCGAATCCTTTTCAGGAAAAAATTAACACACGAGGTATTAATCATGGGAACTCTAACAGGTAAAAAAGTTTTTATTACTGGCGCAGAACAAGGGATTGGGCGAGCTACAGCGGAGCAATTAATTCGCTCCGGCTGCGATATCTATCTCCACTACCATAGCGGTGAAGAAGGCCCCAAAGCGTTGGCGGCGTTAGCTCATTCATTGGGGCAAAAAGCCGCCTATGGTTATGCTGACCTGATTAATGCTGAGGAAGCCGAGCATTGTGTTAACACTGCAGCCGAATTTTTGGGTGGGATTGATATATTAATCAATAATGTGGGTGGAATAGTCGGCCGTAAATGGCTAGGTGAAATTGACCGTCAATTCTGGCAGACCGTTCTCGATGTGAATATGACAACGATGCTTAATGTGACACAAACTGCACTACCTTTCTTAAAATCATCGGCCGATGGCGCCAGCATTGTCAATCTGGCGTCCTTAGCTGGCCGTTCTGGGGGGCATTCTGGATCTTTAGTTTATTCCACGACGAAAGGAGCTGTGCTGACGTGGACCCGCTCTTTAGCTGCAGAACTCGGCGAGCATGGCATTAGGGTAAATGCCGTCGCACCCGGTTTGATTCTCGGTACGCGTTTTCACAATCGTCATACCACCCAAGAATCAGCAGAACAGACGATTCAGGCTATTCCTCTTGGCAGAGCGGGAACACCCGAAGACGTTGCTCGAGTGATTAGCTTTCTTGCCGCTGAATATGATGGCTTTATTTCTGGCGCGACCATCGATATAAACGGTGGAATTTATCGTATGTAATTCACTTACTGGCAGCCGTCAATTTTCGGCTGCCTTTACTCACTCGAGAATAATTATGATTAAATCAGAACTCATTCACCCTGAACTGTTGTGCTCGCTCGCTAAATGTGGCCATAAAACACAGGTGCTGATTGCTGATAGCAACTACTCAGTCATCACAAACTCCCCTCGTCAGGCAACGGTTATTTATTTAAATCTCACGCCTGGAGTCGTACCTGCGACATTAATTCTAGAAAAGATCCTTACCAGTATTAACGTTGAAAAAGCCGTCTTAATGGCTTACCCCTCTGACTTTATAAATACAATTGAATCTGAATATCGGCAGATACTTCCAGAAAACTGCCCGATAGAATACTTGCCACGTCAAGATTTCTATAACCAAGTCAAATCTGATCAAACACTATTAGTGATTGCATCAGGAGAACAACGTCGATTTGGTAATCTACTTCTTACCGTAGCCCCAGTTTTATAATGTTATCCACGTTGAAAACATAATAATACCAAGGGATGTATAGAGCCGAAGTAAGGTAGTTCACACATCCCTTTATCACTACGTAATAGACGCAACGACATACTGTATTTTTTGCTGAGATATTTATTGGTGAGACTAAACAGCGCCCATCACCACAAAACGAAGGTCGTGGCAAAAAGTGGTGTATTGCTCGTCGGACAATGCTTGCTTACTGCTAAGCACGATTAATTTATGATCGCTCATTTCTGCATGATAGCTTGGATGATGATGAGCAAAGTCATTTTGAATAAATCCTAAGCTTTGATAAAAGCGCAGTCGACGATGAGCAATCTCCGTGGTTAACGGATCAATTTCCAACACCGTTTGCGGATGAGTAGCCAAGAAGCGTTCGAGAATTTGTTTACCAAATCCTCGTGAGCGAACGCTAGGTTCAATGGCTAGATGTTCAATGTATGCATAGTGCTTAAACATCCAGTAGCCGATAAAACCGACGAAGGTGTTGTCGAATTGCCATGCCTCTAGATGATATGCAGGATTGGCCAAAGCCGCGTGTTTCGCCCTTTCCTCTCGTTTTTCATGGTAAGGAAATGCGCTTGCATAAAGGTGATCTATTAACGTATAGAGTTTTTCATCCGTGTTTGTTATACGCGTAATGCTAAACATCTTTATCTCTCAGGTTTATGGGGGATGGATTAACTATAACAGGATGGATAATAATGAAAATGCACTGCGGGTGTTTTGCGAGTGTATCACTTATTTATGTTCGACAATTTGATGACTTCAGAATTAAAAATCCACCGGCAATCTCCGCGTCGTGTTACGCAAAGCTTGCTCGGTGGATCTGTGACGTACCTACGTTCAAATTTCAATCAACTTAAACGCTCGGCATTATGCCGCTTGATTCTTATCCTTCATATTACGCAAGAAGCCTTTTACCAAAACAATCGCCGCACCAATCAATCCGCCAAGTAAAACAGACAGAATGAGAATCAGTGCTCTCTTTGGCGCATCTTTGATCATAGGTAACGAAGGCTTCTGCGAGTACGAGAATGCCTCAAACTTATCATTACCCGTATCGCTTAGCTTAATTTTCTGCAGTGCTTGCAACGTTTCACGGTTGGAGTAATAGCTATCACTTAAATATAGCGGCCAGCTTGACTCGTTATTTATTAATGTCTTTAGAGCAGATTCTCCGAGCATAAATAGCATATCATCAGACAGTCCGTTCACTTCTTTAACCGCGACATTTTTTGTATCAGTCGCTTCAGCGACTTTAAGCGCTTCTGTTAATGCCGTCAGACGACGATTCTTTTTAGCCTCGGCGGTTTGAAGTTGGGCATCTAGTGAGGTGTTAATAGCATCCATTCGCACTTGTAGCGCTTTGCTTGCATTAGAATAAAAACTGCTAGATGTTTCCTTATTGACCTTGTTCAGCACCGCTAACAGTGATTTTTGAGCTTCTTCTGGCGTCTCTGCACTGAAGCTTACGGTGAAGGAGTCTTTGCTGCCTGAATTTGTCGGTTTAATATCTAACGGCTTTTCAGGCATAAACGCTAGAGTTTCCGCCGACATACGTGATACGAAATTAGCGAATACATCATTGCTAATATCTTTACTATTTGAAGGGTCAATAACAGCAACTGCCGTTGGGTAGTCGGCTAATTGACCTAGCTGTGGAGGTGTTATTATCGCCGTTGACGTCCATTGCTCTTTTGCGATGACGATGTATCCGATAGCTAAAACAATAGCAATACACACCGCGGCAATGATGGTCTTCTTTCCATTCCATAGCTGTAGCAGCAGATCGATCAGATCAATCTCATCGCTGTTGTTTTTTTGCTCAAAACTCATAGGATTTCCCATACATATTATTAATTGTTCTAGCTAATATTTGTTCTTTTACCAAATAATATATCGCCATTACCCATAGCTGGCGGTTGATATATCGCGCACGAATATGACCGCTGATAGTACTAAATACCTTATCGATACTCAATCGGACAAAACGCTGTTCCACCTTTATTTCATCTAAGATTTTTCCGTATTTGTAAGTATAGGTAGCCATTATTTTTCTACGAACCGCAATAGCAATTTAACGTGCTTCTGGTAGATTGAATGAACTGTATTTTAGGCTAACTCAACGAGGCAATTTGAAATGAATATATTTGTAACCGGTGCTACCGCAGGATTCGGTGAAGCTATCACGCGCAAATTTATCAAGAATGGACATCATGTCATTGCAACCGGTCGCCGTTTGGAACGCCTCGAAAAGCTCAAAGATGAACTGGGTGATGCACTAACAATTCTGCAGCTAGACGTACGGAATCGCGCAGCCATCCAACAAGCGCTGGAAAGCCTCCCTGTTGAGAAACGTCGCATTGATGTCTTGGTCAATAACGCTGGATTAGCGCTGGGGCTTGAGCCTGCACACAAAGCAAATATTGATGACTGGGATACGATGATTGACACAAATGCTAAAGGTTTAGTGAATATGACCCGCGCAATCCTACCTGATATGGTTGAGCGCAATGTTGGACACATTATCAATATCGGTTCAACGGCAGCGAATTGGCCTTACGCTGGGGGTAATGTTTACGGCGCCACCAAAGCATTTGTAAAACAGTTCAGTTTGGGTCTACGTGCTGATTTACACGGAACTCGAGTGCGCGTTAGCGATATTGAACCCGGTCTGGTTGGCGGCACTGAGTTCTCAAACGTGCGTTTCAAAGGTGATAATGAGCGTGTTGGTAAAACCTATGAAAACGCCAATGCCCTCAGTGCTGCAGACATTGCTGAAGCTGTATATTGGGTTGCAACGCTGCCAGCACATGTCAACATCAACACCATTGAAATGATGCCAGTGAGTCAGTCCTTCGCCCCGCTCTCCGTTTACCGCGGTTAAGCATCAGATAACAAGCTAAACTTTTGCATTGAACGCCTGTATCAATCGTTGAAGTTTAGCTTTATCTGCCTTTCTCTCTTTTCACTAAACCACACCGCAACCGGTCTTTATACAAACTATCAGCGAAACTGATCGGGTGTTATAGTGTCTTTATATCGCGTGTGGTGATCGAGAAATTCGGTCATGGAAAAATGAGGATAACTACGTGAAACTAAAAAAATTACAGATGGCCGCTCGTTGGATGCCTTTAGCGGCAGCACTCATTATGGGCGGCTGGCAAGCATCTGCCTTGGCTGATTCTTGTGCATCAGGCAGCACGTGTGTATTCGGCTCAAGCGGCGGTCAAGATAACTCGCTGACGAAGGAAGATGCGCGCCAGCAAAAAGAGCAATGGGATGATACTCGCTCTTTGCGTAATAAGGTGAACACACGCGTTGAGAAACAGTTCGATAAATTCGATAAAGCGGTTGATTTGCAGGATGCATGTGAGAAAAGCCTTAACGTCAACGCTTACTGGGAGCCCAACACCCAACGTTGCCTAGATAGAAATACCGGTCGCCCGCTTAATCCATAAGCGTTGAAGTCGAGTCTACCCTTAGGAAACTTGGAGGATATTTCATGAAGAAATCACTGATTGGCATCATGCTGTTAGGCGCGATTCCATTGGCTGCTCAGGCATCCTGTGAAACCGTCAAAGCCGATATTAGCCAAAAGATTATCAATAATGGCGTGCCTGAGTCAGGCTTTACGCTGGATATCGTGCCAAACGATCAGGCGGAATCTAGCGGTGGACAGGTTGTCGGCCATTGCGAAAACGATACGCAGAAGATTATTTATCAGCGTACCAATGGCAATGAAGATGAGAGCACCGCAGCCCCTGCCGCGCAATGATCTCAATGAAGAACTAAAGGTAAGAGGCTGCATATTGCAGCCTTTTTTACATCTAACACTCACTCTCTAACTCCACATTTGGCGTACTCTGTGGCTTTAATTTTGCTGGAATAAGCCAAGCGGTAATAAGCGCAAAAAGTGAAAGTATTGCGGCAGCCATGAAAACCCAATGAAGTGATGCGGCGACTTGTTCCGTTAGATGCTGCATTGCGGAGTCAGCAATAAAACCCTCTCTATGTAGACTCATTAATTTCTGCACTGGGTCGTGAATATCGGGCAATCGCCAGTCGAGGTTCAAGTTTAACGTAGCACCAAGAACCGCGGTGCTTAGCGCTGAACCCAGCATCCGAGTAAACACCGTTGAGGCCGTAGCAATACCTCGCATGGTTGGCGGCGCAATGTTTTGTACCGAAACCAAAAATGTGGTGTTAGTCATGCCCATACCGCAGCCGATAATAAAGGCGGCGATGCGCCCCCACAGTAGACCGCTATTAGGCTGCTGCATCAGTAGAACAAGGCTTCCGGTAATCAATAATATGCTGCCAAATAGCGCCGTCGTCCGATACGAGGTACGGAGCATCATGCGACCGCTCAGCGCGCTGGCGATCGGCCATCCAATTGACATCATGGCCAGAGTCGTTCCCGCTTGCAGTGGCGTGCCGCCCATGACACCTTGCACAAAAGTAGGTAAAAACGCAGCAACCCCCATCATCGAGGCCCCCACAACTAAGCCGCCGATATTACCTGCCACAATGACTTTATTCCGCCATAACTCGAGTGGAAAAAGCGGCTCGATTGCTCTTCTCTCTTGGCGTAACAGGAAAAATGACGCTATAGAGGCTATCAACAGCAACGGCACCACCCAGTACCCCAGAATATCGGCCTGAAGCAGCGCAACTAAAAGCGATGCCACAGCAATGGTTAGCCAAGCCGTACCCGCGATATCCAACGGATGGACTCGTGGCTGGAGTGTTTCTGGGAAGTAACGCCACAATAAGTACATGGCCGTAAGTCCAATGGGAACGTTAACCCAAAAAACCAGAGCCCAGTTAAAATGCTGCACAATAAAGGCGCCCATCAGCGGACCCACAATAGCGGATACTCCCCACACGCTGGAGAGATACCCTTGAATTTTAGGGCGTTCTGACGGCGAATAAATATCAGCAACGATGGTAAAGGCAATTGGCGTGATTGCACCTGCCCCCATGCCCTGTATCGCGCGAAAAATAATCATCCACAGCATGTTGTTGGCAAAACCACACAGTACGGATCCCAACAAAAACAGCGATGCGCCAATGTAAAACATGCTTTTGCGGCCGTAGAGATCGGCCAGACGTCCGTAGATCGGAATAGATATCGCCTGAGTCAGCAGATACGCCGCAAACATCCAGCCTAATAGTGAAAAACCGCCTAAATCACCGATGATGGTTGGCATGGCAGTAGAAACAATCGTTACCTCAACCGCAGCCATAAATGTGGCAAGCATGCAGGCTGTTAACACGATACCGCGCTGCCCATGTTGCTGTTCAACCTGTTCCACCATACTGCTGCCTCATCTGAAATAATACGTATAGCTAGCCTGTTACAGTAGCATGAATAATAAAAGGTGGATGATGAGCGGTGCAAGGATGCGAATGAGATTGCAAAATAAGTCGGTTTTAACTCCAAATTGTGACACTGTCACACATATGTTTTACATATACCTAAATTCAATTGATTGTTAAATCCTATTCTAACGATAGGCACCCCCTGCCCATATCATTGATAGTGGTCAATAAAGAGGCAGGTTGTAACCCGCACTATGAGTAAGCCAATTTTGGCCCTCTGAGGATTGCGTCCATCGCAGACGCGCTCCTATTTCATGCTCTGAAATGGAGTTTTAACATGATAAAAATAACCAAAGTTTTAGGGATTGCTGCGACGGTGGGCGTTGTGGGATACCTAGGTCTGGCGGGATACGTTTATTACCATGACAAACAGCGCATCACCATGCCTGAGCAAGCATCGCTCTCAGCGCAGAATGCTGCGGTATTGAAAACGTTGAGTGAGAAAGGCTGCGACTACTGTCATACGCCATCGGCGAAGTTACCGTTTTATTCACAGTTCCCGATTGCGAAGCAATTAATGGAATACGATATCAATCTGGGCTACAAGTCGTTTGATCTCACGCCAATCCGCAACAGCCTGATCCATGATACCCCTCCGCCACAGGGAGATATCGCTAAAGTGGAATGGGTAATGCAGCACAATACGATGCCACCTACTCGCTATACCGCTTTGCATTGGGCTGGCTCTCTCAGTGAAGAAGAAAGCAAAGGCATTCTAGACTGGGTCAAAGATCAGCGTATTAAATACTATGCGGCCAAAGACATGTCTCCCGCGTTAATGAACGAACCCGTTCAACCATTGCCACGGTCGATCCCTGTTCAGGCTGATAAAGTGGCTTTAGGTTTCCGCTTATATCATGATCCGCGTTTATCTGGTGATAACTCTATCGCCTGCGTACATTGTCACCAGTTAGGCGCTGGCGGTGTTGATGGGCGACAAACCTCGATTGGCGTCGGCGGTGAAGTGGGCCCCATCAACGCACCGACAGTGTTTAACGCAGTTTTCAACGTTGAACAGTTCTGGGATGGCCGAGCACCTGATTTACAAAAGCAGGCAGGAGGCCCACCACTGAATCCAATCGAGATGGCATCTAAGTCTTGGGATGAGATTACGGGCAAACTTAATCAAGATGCGGCGCTAAAACAGCAGTTTACGGCGGTTTATCCTGAAGGCTTTACTGGCGATACCATCACCGATGCGATTGCTGAATTTGAGAAAACGCTAATCACACCGGATAGTCCGTTTGACCGCTATCTTCGCGGTGAAGATAAGGCGCTAACGGCTCAACAGCTACATGGTTATCAGCTATTTAAAGATAACAAATGTGCTACCTGCCATACGGGTAAAATTTTGGGCGGCCAGGCGTTTGAGCCACTTGGCTTGAAACAAGATTTCGCTTTCGGTCAAGTGACTAGTGCGGATATTGGTCGTCTGAACGTAACCCAAGGTGAGCGCGATCGTTTCCGTCAGAAAGTGCCGACGCTACGTAACGTTGCATTGACGGCACCGTATTTCCATCGCGGTGACGTTCCGACGCTTGATGAAGCTGTAAAACTGATGCTGAAATATCAGGTAGGCACCACGCTTCCACAGCAAGATGTGAATGATATCGTCGCCTTCCTTGAATCGCTAAATGGGGTTTATACCCCCTATCCCATTCACTAGCCTCTGACTGACTGTGCTGCATGATTGCAGCACAGTTTCTTCCTGTAGATAAAACCCTTAAACTGGCAATACTCTTCTGAATAGCGCAGCCGAAATCGCCTGTGCATACTGCGACGGAAACCCACGGCCAATATGACTTCACCACGCATGAAACGTTTGATTCATATGCAACATTATCAACTCATGCTACGCCGTTTGGTTATTTCAATGATCCTCGGTATTGCTGCTGCCACCGTCGTTTGGTTATTTCATCAGGCGATGCTTCAGCTTGAATGGCTATTTCTCGGTAGTCGTGGCGGAAGCTTAGTGGCCGCTGCTGCCGATCTGCCATTATGGCGGCGCTTGCTTACGCCAGCACTTGGGGGATTGGTAGCCGGTTGTATTTTGTGGCTATTCCAGAAATATCAGCACCAGCGCCCTTCAGCCCCCACCGATTATATGGAGGCTTTTGATGCTGGCGATGGTCGTTTAGATGTATCCGCAAGTCTGGTTAAAAGCCTTGCTTCGCTTATCGTAGTTTCCAGCGGCAGTGCCATTGGTCGCGAAGGGGCGATGATCCTGTTAGCCGCCCTGTTTGCTTCAATATTCGCCCGCTATTTCACTCCGTTTAAAGAGTGGAAACTGTGGGTCGCCTGCGGTGCCGCCGCCGGTATGGCTAGCGCTTATCATGCGCCGTTAGCCGGTAGCCTATTCATCGCCGAGATCCTGTTCGGTTCTCTGATGTTGGCGTCGCTGGGCCCCGTGGTGATCTCCGCCGTTAGCGCGTTGTTAATGAGCAATTTGCTGAATGGCGGGCAAGAAACTCTCTATCAGGTACAAATTCTGACTGCGCCGTGGCCTATTCAGTACGTACTCATGGCTGTGCTGGGCATTATCGCGGGTTTTGCAGGCCCCCTCTTTTTAATGCTGATGCAATACAGCAGCAATTTCTTCCATCACTTGCGCCTGCCGCCACCGTTGCAACTGGCGCTTGGCGGGTTAATTGTAGGGGGACTATCGATTCTATTTCCAGAAGTCTGGGGGAATGGCTACAGCGTGGTGCAGTCACTATTAACAGCACCGCCCGGTGTGTTGCTTATCGCCGCCATATTGATCTGTAAGCTGGTGGCTATATTAGCCAGTAGCGGATCGGGGGCTCCCGGTGGCGTATTCACACCCACGCTGTTTATTGGTGCCGCGTTGGGGACGTTGGTGGGACAGGTCTGTGCCATTTGGCCTGAGATGGGCCAGCATATTACGTTATTGATGGCGCTAACAGGCATGGCAACGCTATTGGCAGCAACCACCCACGCGCCGGTGATGTCTGCATTGATGGTGTTTGAGATGACGGGAGAATACACCCTGCTTCCAGGATTGCTACTAGCATGTGTGCTAGCAACGACCCTATCTCGCTGGCTGCGGGCAGGGTCGGTATATCGAAAATAAAAAGCGTTCGTTATTTTAGCGGTGAGAGATCGATATATTTAGAAAGATCTTTCTCTTCAGGGCGGAACAGATAGGGAATCTCGCCTAACTGTGGCCCAGGCAGTTTTTGACGCAGCGCTTCCAGCGTTTCCGCATAATGAGACAGGCCTGGGTTGATTCGGTTAGCAATCCAGCCAGCAAACGGCAGACCATCGTTGATAATCGCTTGTGCTGTGAGGATCGCATGACTAATACAACCCAGCTTAATCCCCACCACTAAAATGACAGGCAATTGCTCTTGCACCACCCATTCAGACAGTGGACGCAAATCTTGCATTAATACACGCCATCCGCCAGTTCCTTCAACGACCAAATGCTCCGCTTTGCAGCTCAAATTCTGCAAGCCGCGGCTCATCAAGCTGTAGTCCAGTGCCTCACCCGTATACGCGTTAGCAATTTCTTCCTGCAGCGTGATGGGGTTCACTTCGTCGTAGGTCAATGGAATCGAAGAGGATGCCTGCAATGTTAACGCATCTTTATTACGCAGTCCTTGCGGGGTTTCTTCGCTACCAACGGCAATAGGTTTATAGCCTAAAGCAGTAGCGCCAGAAGCATGGATGGATTGCAGTAAAGCACGAGAAACGACGGTTTTACCTACTTCAGTGTCAGTTCCTGTGACGAAAACACGCTTTAACATGAATATTACTCCGGAGAAACTCCGACAAAAATACAAAAAATTGGTGGAGTGATCACTCTCCTCCACCGTCAAGAATAGAGAAAAGTCTAGGCGAAGCAGCAAAGCGGCAGCTTGCGTTAGCTCAATATTTTGTTTATCGAGCGGACAAATTCATGAAATATCGCGATTTATACCAAAATAGAGGTATGAAATAGAAAGGTGTGTAGCCGAAGAAATGTAGGCGGAAAATCAACCTTGAAGTAACTGAACCAGCAATGACCCATTATACAGCGCCTCTTTGACCAAAGCGGCAGCTGGCATGGTGCCATTATTACGGAAACGGGTCGCCTCGACGTTCAAGCCTTGAGCATAGTACGGGAGAGATTGCTGTTGGATTGCCGCATTAATCGAAGGAAAAAGGATTGCGCTTGCCTGATTGAGCGGTGAGCCAATTAAAATCTTGTCTGGGTTAAACAGGTTTACCATGATAGCCAAAATACGACCGACGTTATTACCGACGCTGCTAATAATATCTTTAGACAGCTGATCGCCCTGCATCGCGGCCTGACAGATAGCGTCAATGGTAATGGGGCCATTATGTAACAGCGACGAGGGAGAAAGAGGTAAACGCTGCTGAGCCAGATCCAGAATATGATCAAGCCCCGCGACGGTTTCTAGGCAGCCATGATTTCCGCAATAACATTGTTTGCCGTATGGATCGACCTGAGTATGGCCAATTTCAACAACGCTATGACGCCCACCATTGAGCAAACGCCCATCGGTAATCACACCCGCGCCAACATCATGGTCGATCACAACCTGAATCATATTGCCGCAGCCTTCCCCTGCACCGAACAAGGATTCGGCCATTGTCCATGCACATATGTCATGCTGCAGGAATACCGGTAGTCCCGTATGTTGCTCTAGTTCTGGGCCAAGAGGCATATCACAGACATCAGCATAAAATGGCATGCGATGTACCATGCCTTTGGCGGAATTAATTAACCCCGGAAGCGTTATTGCAATAGCGGTCAAGCGTTCTAATTTATTTTGATGCCGAATAAAAAACTGATCGATTTCATTAATGATGCGCTCAAGCAGCGGCTGTTCGGCCTGAGCCGGAAGATCTATATCGTCTTCCGCAACCAATTTACTGCTTAAGTCACGCAGTGCTAGCGTCATGACGCCATGTCCAACGCGTACACAGAGATAGTGCCAAGCGACCGTATCCAGAATTAAACCCACCGCAGGACGCCCACGGCTACCGAGATCCTGAAATTCAGTTTCCTGCACCAGATGAGCTTCAAGCAGTTCGCGCACAATTTTAGTGATACTGGCCGGGGCTAGCTGAGCGCGTTTTGATAACTCAATGCGTGAAATTTGGCCATGTTGATCAATTAGGCGGTATACCGCCCCTGCATTTATCTGCTTTATTTGATCAATATGTCCCGGTTGGCTTTCAGCTATCACCGACCTACTCCTGCTTATTTTTCACGCTTCTAAATAAATATTAATGCTATGGTGTCGGTTTTGTGGAAACGCGTCAACTATTTGATTCGTTATGTGATTTAGCGCACAAATAAGCTCAGCTACACAGACTTTATTTTCGATTATTTTATCTGCTGTTGAGAGAGCATTAACGCGATTAGGGCCGTTGCCTGCGCGGTTAATGCCCTATTCTTGTTGTAAACTAACCAAACTTCAGTGAAAGCATTGTCTTCATCCAAGGGCCGATAGCAGACGCCATCCACTTGGATGCGAGTAAAAGATGCGGGCAAAATCGAAACGCCCAACCCTGCTGACACTAAGCCAACAATCGTCATCGCCTCTCCGACTTCTTGCGTGATGTAGGGCGTAATCCCCGCATTGAGCAGTAAGGTTAAAATCTCGTCATACAACGCCGTCCCAACTTCGCGTGAGAAAAAAACAAAAGGCTGATGGGCTAAATCGCTAAATTTAAGCGGCTTATGCTCCCCCGCCGCTAGCGGGTGATTTTTATGCAAAACGGCAACCAGTGGCTCACGTAACAAGAGTTGATGCACCAGGGTGTCGGGGAGACGAGTGTTACGCATGACGCCGAGATCTAACTTCCCTTCCAACAACGGTTCGATTTGTTGCTTAGTGTTCACCTCACGCATTTGCATATGCACCAAGGGATAACGTTGCCGGAAAGAAAACAAACTGCTGGCGACCTGGCTAATAAACGGGGCTGAAGAGGTAAAACCAATTTTCAGGCTCCCCAACTCACCGCGATGCGCTCGCGCCGCCGTTTCTGCCGCTTGTGAAAGATGGTTAACGATTTCATAGCACTCCTTGAGAAACAGCTCCCCAGCCTGAGTCAGACTCACGCTGCGATTGGTGCGTGCTAATAAGCGTGCCCCGACTTCTTGTTCAAGGTATTGAATTTGCTGGCTTAGTGGGGGTTGAGAAATATTCAACCGCTCTGCGGCGCGGCCAAAATGGCACTCTTCTGCCACCGCAATAAAGTATTTAAGGTGTCTGATTTCTATACGCATTTTCTTGATTGATACTTTTAAAGTCTCATTTGTATTTATTAATATATTAGACAATAAAATGGCAGATACCTATGCTGAATTTACATCAGCCGTTGTGAGCTACCGCACATTAATAAGGTCAGTAGAGCTGGTTAACCGTTACACCCGATATTTTCGGTAAGGATACAGAGTGGATACCCCTTCGGCTGAAAGTATGCAGCCTCAAGCTGGCTCGGCCTCAACGCCTTCTGCTGCGCCAACGCGTCGTACATTAAACAAACTCCCCTATATAGAACGTGGACAGCCGCAGTTTATTCGCGTCACTCTTGCGCTTTTCTCCGCCGGTCTCGCGACTTTTGCCCTGCTGTATTGCGTGCAGCCTATTCTGCCGGTGTTGTCGCACGACTTTGGCATTTCGCCCGCCAGCAGTAGCCTTTCTCTTTCTGTGTCTACGGGCCTCCTTGCCGTTGGCCTGATGTTTACCGGCCCGTTATCGGACGCCATTGGGCGCAAACAGGTGATGGTCACCGCGCTGCTGTTGGCGGCGATTTGCACACTGATTTGCTCGATGATGACTAGCTGGCATGGAATTTTGATTATGCGCGCCATGGTTGGGCTTTCGCTCAGCGGCGTTGCAGCAGTGGCGATGACCTATTTGAGTGAGGAAATTGACCCCGCAGTGGTGGCTTTCTCTATGGGGCTTTATATCAGCGGTAATTCAATTGGCGGAATGAGTGGACGATTAGTTAGCGGTGTACTGACCGATTTCTTCTCTTGGCGAATCGCTCTCGCCATCATTGGGTTGTTCGCACTCGCGGCTGCATTTATGTTCTGGAAAATCCTTCCGGCCTCTAAACACTTCCGCGCAACTTCACTTCGCCCACGGACGTTGCTTATCAACTTCCGTTTGCACTGGCATGACCGTGGACTGCCACTTCTTTTCGCCGAAGGTTTCCTGCTGATGGGAAGCTTTGTGACCCTGTTTAATTATATTGGCTATCGCCTGCTTGGCACGCCATATTCTCTTAGCCAAGCCTTTGTGGGACTCTTATCGGTCGTATATCTCACCGGCTCCTATAGTTCCCCCAAGGCAGGCGCACTGACCAGTAAATTTGGCCGTGGTCCGGTTCTGACGGTGTCGATATCCATTATGCTGATCGGGTTACTTATTACCCTATTCGCGCCGTTGGTGGCTATTTTTATCGGAATGATGCTGTTTACCGCCGGTTTTTTTGCCGCGCACTCCGTAGCAAGTAGCTGGATCGGCCGCCGTGCTCGCCGTGCCAAAGGTCAGGCATCCTCTCTCTATCTATTTTGTTATTACGCGGGCTCTAGCGTCGCGGGAACGCTGGGGGGAGTATTCTGGAATAAGTATGGTTGGAACGGCATTGTGATATTTCTCGGCGTGATGTTATTACTCGCCATTTGGATCAGTCGTTCTCTAAAACGCTTACCCGAAGCAAGACGTATATAAATAAGAAAGGGCCGCATCTGCGGCCCTTGATACCTGCAACTAACGGTGATTACAGCGCGCGCAGAATAGCTTCAACGCTCGCTTTGGCATCGCCGAACAACATTTGGGTGTTCTCTTTAAAGAACAGTGGATTTTGAACGCCAGCGTAACCGGTATTCATCGAGCGCTTGAATACGATAACATTTTGCGCTTTCCATACTTCCAGTACAGGCATACCCGCGATTGGACTGCGTGGATCTTCCATCGCGGCTGGGTTAACGGTATCGTTCGCGCCGATCACTAAAACGGTATCGGTGTCTGCAAAGTCATCGTTGATTTCGTCCATTTCCAGCACGATGTCATACGGCACTTTGGCTTCAGCTAATAATACGTTCATGTGCCCCGGCAAACGCCCTGCGACGGGGTGAATACCAAAGCGAACTTTTACGCCCATGGCGCGAAGCTTAGCGGTAATCTCAGCAACGGGATATTGAGCCTGAGCCACAGCCATGCCGTAACCTGGGGTGATGATGACCGATGAAGAGCCTTTCAGCTGTTCAGCAACTTCTTCTGCCGTCGTTTCACGGTATTCGCCCATCTCCTGATCTTCACCAGTAGAAGAACCATCCGTACCAAAACCACCGGCAATAACGCTGAAGAATGAACGGTTCATCGCCTTACACATAATGTAAGACAGAATGGCACCAGAAGAACCGACCAAAGCACCCGTTACGATAAGCAGGTCGTTACTCAGCATGAAGCCAGCCGCAGCCGCTGCCCAACCGGAGTAGGAGTTCAGCATTGATACCACAACCGGCATATCCGCCCCACCGATAGACGCCACTAGATGCCAGCCGAAGGCTAACGCAATGATCGTCATCAGCAGTACACACATGACCTGTACGCTGGTACTTCCGGTATTCACGAACCATACCATGAGCAGGAAAGAAACAACCAACGCAGCCAGATTGAGCTTGTGACGATTTGGCAACATCAATGGTTTTGATGAAATCGTGCCGCGCAGTTTACCGAACGCCACGATTGAACCGGTAAAGGTTACCGCACCGATGAAGATGCCAAGGAACACTTCGGTCAGATGGATATTCTCCATCACATGTTCCATTGAGCCCGGCTGGTGTTCGATAAAGCTGTTAAAGCCAACCAGCACTGCGGCTAAACCGACAAAGCTGTGCAGCACGGCAACCAGCTCTGGCATTTCGGTCATTTCGACTTTCTTTGCCAGATAAACACCAATAGCACCGCCGATAACCATGGCGACAATAATCCAGCCTACGTTGCTGGAATCAGGGCCGAAAATGGTTGCGATCAGCGCGATAGCCATCCCGACAACGCCGAAGATATTGCCCTGCTTGGATGTCTCGTGCTTAGACAAACCCGCCAGACTGAAAATAAACAGGATTGCGGCAACAATATATGCTGCAGTAACTAATCCTCCAGACATGTGTTACCCCTTAGTTCTTCCGGAACATTTTCAGCATGCGCTGAGTCACGGTGAATCCACCAAAAATGTTAATGCTAGCAATCAGCACGGCGATAAACGCGAAGAAAGTGATCCAGCCGCCATGACCGATTTGCAGTACGGCCCCCACGACAATGATCCCTGAAATCGCATTGGTCACCGACATCAACGGTGTATGCAACGCATGGCTGACGTTCCAAACCACGTAATACCCGACCACGCAAGAGAGCGCAAAGACGGTAAAGTGAGAAAGGAATTCTTTTGGTGCAACATTCGCCAGCCAACCAAACAGGATAATAGCAACGGCCAATATGGCGTACTTTCTGTATGGGGAGGCCGGTTTCTCTGGCTCTTTAGCGGCAACAGGCTCGGCAGCTTTGGCTTTAGGCTGCGCTGAAACCTGAATCGGTGGCGCAGGCCAGGTAATTTCACCGGTTTTAACCACGGTAACGCCGCGAATCACGGTGTCATCGAAATCAACGTTCAACGTACCGTCTTTTTCTTTACACAGAAGCTTGAGTAAGTTCACCAAGTTCGTCGCATAAAGCTGAGAAGACTGGGTGGGTAAACGGCTTGGCAGATCGGTATAGCCGATAATTTTCACGCCGTTTGGCGTTTCAGTCACGGTATCCGCAACGGTCAGTTCACAGTTGCCACCGGTTTGCGCAGCCAGATCGACAATCACGCTACCCGGTTTCATCGATTCAACCATTTCTTTGGTGATCAACCGTGGTGCAGGTTTCCCTGGGATAAGCGCCGTCGTTACAATGATATCGACATCTTTAGCCTGTGCAGCAAACAGTTCCATCTCAGCCTTGATAAAGGCTGGAGACATCACTTTGGCATAGCCATCGCCGCTGCCCGCTTCTTCCTCGAAGTCTAACTCGAGGAATTCTGCGCCCATACTCTGAACCTGCTCTTTCACTTCTGGGCGGGTATCGAATGCACGAACAATTGCACCAAGGCTTCCGGCGGCACCAATCGCAGCCAAACCGGCAACGCCAGCGCCGATAACCATCACCTTCGCCGGTGGTACTTTACCCGCTGCGGTGATTTGCCCCGTAAAGAAACGACCAAACTCATGTGCTGCTTCGACAATAGCGCGATAGCCAGCGATGTTGGCCATTGAACTCAACGCATCTAGCGACTGGGCACGTGAAATACGCGGCACCGAGTCCATAGCCATTACGGTAACCTGACGTTCTGCCAGTTTTTGTAGCAGCTCTTGATTTTGCGCGGGCCAGATGAAGCTGATTAATGTACTGCCCGGATTCATCAGAGCAATTTCTTCATCTTCTGGCGCGTTGACTTTTAAAATGACGTCGGACTGCCAAACATCTTCATAGCCGACAATTTCAGCGCCAGCTTGCTGGAACGCCGCATCGTCGAAACTGGCTAATTTGCCGGCACCATTTTCGATGGCCACGGTAAAACCCAATTTGAGTAGCTGCTCTACCGTTTTCGGCGTAGCTGCTACACGGGCTTCATTGGCCAACCGCTCTCTGGGTATACCAATACGCATAATCTTCCCTTTTCACCTGTCAATAAGATGAGCGTCATCCTGAAGGAGCGATGACCGTTAGAGCTTTACAGCTCAATGTTTGCTAAACCTTTTTTACAAGGCGTATTGCCAATAACAAAACGCCTATCATTTGAGGTACTGATAGCTACCTATAACCTACTGAAAATAGAGTTGATGATCCACTATTCCCATGCACTTGACGGATATATTTAATAAAAATTATCGTTCTGTGTATGTTATTAGTAAAACGATTGTAAAAACCGAACTCATGGCATTGATTTTACCGAAAAAAATCTGAGCAGAGATTCATCACATTTGCACTTTCATTCAGTTAAATCAGACGATTGAAGTTTGTAGTTAACATAAACTTAACACCGGTGCGGTAATCTGATTCTCCAATGTATTTCTTTGGTTTATATCCGTATGGCATAAAAATGCGATTTAGTTACCATATCACTGACTACGCATAAATTACTGAGGCATGACAACTTATTACATGTAATAATCTGCCCCATTATTTTTACAAACACTGTCACCCTGATTGATTGTGCAGCAAACACTGTGAAAGACTAAACAGTACTCCCTGCCACACTCGTCAATGCAAAAAAGGCGTAAAGGATTTTTTATGAAGCTGAAAACCACCATTATTGCATCAGCGTTATTGTCTCTTACTGCGCTGTCTGCTCAAGCGGCACAAGAACTAACGCCAGAGAAAGCCTCCGAACTAAAGCCATTTGACCGAGTCACCATCAGCGGACGTTTTAACGCGATTAATGACGCAGCAAGCGCAATCTCTCGTCGTGCAGATAGCATGGGTGCGGACTACTTCTATATCCAAGATATCAACAACAGCAATAACGGCGGTAACTGGCGCGTAACGGCCGACGTTTATAAGAAAGATGCAGAAACGGTTAAGAACACCACCCAATATCGCGTGTTCAATGGCGTTAAAGAACTGCCTAAAGCAGAAGCTTACGAACTGCAGCCTTACGATACCGTGACCGTGAGCGGCTTCTTCCGTAGCCAGCCTGAGGTAACCGAAGCGATTAGCCGTGCAGCGAAGAAAAAAGACGCTGACTCTTTCTTTATTGTTCGCCAAATCAATGCCAACGGTGGCGGCAACCAGTACATCACCGCTTACATCTATAAAGCCGACGCGCCTAAGCGTCAGGTGCAAAGTCCCGACGCCATTCCAGCGGATTCTGAAGCAGGTAAAGCGGCACTTGCTGCCGGCGGCGCGGCAGCCGCAAACGTAGAAATTCCAGGCGTAGCGTCTTCGGGAACGCCAAGCGCGGGTATTGGTCGTTTCTTCGAAACCCAGTCATCCACCGGCAAGCGATACACCGTAACGCTACCTGATGGAACAGAGATTCAGGAAGTGAATAACACAACCGCTGCGCAGATGGTTCCGTTTGACTCAGTGACCTTTACTGGCCACTTCAATAGTATGACTGACGTTTCAACTGAAGTTGCTAAACGAGCCGCTAAAAAAGGCGCTAAGTACTACCATATTACGCGCCAGTGGCAGAACAAGAGCGGTGGCAACCTTACGGTTAGCGCTGATCTGTTCAAGTAAATTTTTAAATTATTACGCCACAAGGGCAGCCACTGGCTGCCCTTTTTTATTCAACCTTGCAAAGAACGCCCTCGTCATTGGCGTGCTTGGATTGATCTTCATGCATTTTGCATATTTTTTTGCAAAAAACGCATAGGCATCCATTGCACCCCTATCCTTCAACTCGTACAATCGGCGCCACTTTTTACGGTTTATTGTTTTGTTTATTTACGGCTACAACCCTATTTAAACCAACCAGATGTTATCAAACAGTTAATTAAACTGCTTTCAGGATTTTGCATTGGAAAAAAAACTCGGACTCACCGCTTTAACAGCTCTTGTCCTCAGCTCTATGTTGGGGGCTGGGGTTTTTAGTCTGCCACAAAATATGGCTGCCGTAGCCAGCCCAGCTGCGCTACTGATCGGTTGGACGATCACCGGTGTTGGTATTTTATTCCTTGCTTTTGCCATGTTGCTGCTCACACGCCTTCGCCCAGACTTAGACGGCGGCATATTCACCTATGCGAAAGAAGGCTTTGGGGAGCTGATCGGCTTTTGCTCTGCGTGGGGATACTGGCTGTGTGCGGTCATCGCTAACGTCTCCTATCTGGTGATCGTTTTTGCGGCGCTAAGCTTCTTCACCGACTCCGCCGGACACACCGTATTTGGTGATGGTAACACTTGGCAGGCCATCGTCGGCGAATCCATTTTATTGTGGGTGGTTCACTTCCTGATTCTGCGAGGGGTAAAAACCGCTGCCGGAATTAATTTGGCGGCGACCTTAGCGAAATTATTGCCGCTGGGTTTATTCGTCATTTTGGCCGCGCTGGCGTTTAAGATCGATACCTTCAAGCTAGATTTCACCGGCGTTAAGCTCGGCGTTCCTGTTTGGGAACAGGTTAAAGACACGATGCTATTCACTCTGTGGGTATTTATTGGGGTCGAAGGCGCTGTGGTGGTTTCAGCTCGAGCCAAACATAAAAAAGACGTTGGCTTGGCGACCATGTTGGCAGTTATCTCTGCCCTGGTGGTTTATCTGCTGATTACCCTGCTGTCACTGGGGGTTATGCCTCGTGCCGAACTTGCTGAAATCCGCAACCCATCGATGGCTGGTTTGATGGTTAACATGATGGGGCCAATGGGCGAGATCATCATTGCTGCCGGTCTGATTGTCTCCGTTTGTGGTGCCTATCTGAGCTGGACTATCATGGCCGCCGAAGTGCCGTTCCTTGCCTCTCAGCACGGCGCTTTCCCTAAAATTTTCGGTAAGCAAAACAGCAAAGAGGCGCCAGCATCATCACTGTGGTTAACTAACGGCGCGGTACAAATCACGCTGATTATTATTTGGTTGACCGGTGCTAATTACAATAATCTGCTAACCATCGCATCCGAGATGATTCTCGTGCCTTACTTTTTAGTGGGCGCATTTCTGCTGAAAGTGGCTCGCCAGAAGCAGGATAAACGCATTATCTTCGCCGCGTATGGTGCCTGTGCGTACGGATTATGGCTGATTTATGCCTCCGGTATCACTCATCTTCTGATGTCTGTCATGCTGTATGCGCCTGGGCTGCTAGTCTTCATGTTTGCTCGGCGAGGCCTAGAGGGTAAAAAGGATCTGTGCGGCATGGAACGTATGGGGATCTTCTTACTGTTACTCGCAACTTTCCCCGCTGCTTGGTTTATGTTTGGATAACGACTGAGAATGAAATGCAAAAAGGTGGCTTAATCAGCCACCTTTTTATTTTGTCCGTTTTGTCTCTGTAGACGCTATGCGCAACGCATATGACCTATTTACGCTTAGGCTCTTTCGTCGTCGTAATCACAACATGCAAACGCTCGTCGTATTGGGTCATACTGACAGCATTTCGGCACTCAGCCTGTATGGTCATGAGTTGCTCATCTTCCAATGCATAGGGAAGCTGAATGTCTAACTCTTGAAGCCCCTGATTTTTGACCAGTTCGATCAGACGTACGATATTGGTCTCATCGCTGACCTGTGTCGATAAAACCTGCATTGCTAATTGACGAATCTGCGCGTTGAGATTCTCAATCGATTTTGATTGAGAGCGAGTCACCATACCGAACAGCGGCATAACGCCATAGATGGCATCAATAAAACCCCAGTGCTTGTTACAGGAAGCCGATAGAAACCGAGTGTAATCAAAACAGAGCGCTTTTCTATCCTCTACGGTTGAATGATTACCGGACATTACCTTAGCCTCCCTCACTTGGATTGCGACATAGCGCACAGATAAAATTGTATCAAAATGATGTTTTGCAGGTGCTGCAGATATTTTTTAATTATTCAGCCAATTCATAATGGCACTTTCTTAAATAGAAAACCACACAGAAAATGAAACTTAATATAAGAAATATAAATATCATCATAGACGCAGCATTATTTTATCTTCCCATTAAAAAATTAACTTAATCGTTAATTACATTTTACAAAATTAACATCATATATATTACCTTAATAATACCAGTAATATCACTTATCTCTCTTTCGCCGCAGCCCGCCTGAGTCGACAGGCCTCGTACTGTAGCCTGAGTGCCTGCGAGTGGTTAAAAGTGCAAACCATACGTCCCGTTATAAAATCATTTTTAAA
Organism: Hafnia sp. HMSC23F03; assembly: GCF_001816025.1. Lineage (NCBI taxonomy): Bacteria > Pseudomonadati > Pseudomonadota > Gammaproteobacteria > Enterobacterales > Hafniaceae > Hafnia > Hafnia sp. HMSC23F03. The sequence continues at coordinate 94,698 of NZ_KV824234.1, read as the reverse complement.
CAGAGTATTTATAAAAGTAGATAAAATTAATTTTTAATTCATTAAACTTATATTTATAAAACTTTATACTCTGCGGCAGAGCCTTTATTTTAACGTAGATATTACTACTACTAATGTATTCCAATCGCACGTAACACTATAAAAACAGTGATTACGGCCTCAATCACGTGTCTGATAATCTGAAACGTTTCTCTATGTTAACCATAGCGACAGATGGCATAATCAGCGGCGACATTCGACTCGAGCGCAATGCTAACGATCATAGGAAGCCGACACATGACAAATGCCTATAACGCCCCCATCCTGATTACCGGTGGCGCCCGCAGAATCGGGCTGGCGTTAGCTCATGCATTGCTAGCACAAGGGACACCTGTCATTGTCGCCTATCGCAGCGAATACCCCGCATTAGATGGACTACGTCAAGCGGGTGCAATATGTATTCAGGGAGACTTTACTCAAACCCAAGAGATCTATCGGTTTGCTGAGCAGATCAAATCCTGTACACCAAAACTGCGCGCTGTCATCCATAACGCCAGTGCATGGCTTGCTGAGACTACCGAGATCGCGCCAGAAGATACGCTGGCTAAAATGCTGCAGATTCACGTCTATACCCCCTATTTGCTCAATCAGTTACTTGAACCGTTACTGGTTGGTCAAGGTGAGGCTGGCTCAGATATTATTCATATTACGGATTATGTCGTGGAACGAGGCAGTGCTAAGCATATTGCCTACGCGGCAAGCAAAGCCGCATTAGACAATATGACCCGCTCCTTTGCCGCTAAATTGGCGCCAGAAGTGAAAGTTAACGCCATCGCCCCCGCCCTTATAATGTTTAATAGCCTCGATGGTGAGGACTACCGTCAGAAGGCTTTGGACAAATCACTGATGAAAATTGCTCCCGGTGAACAAGAAATTGTGAACACCATTGAGTTTCTGTTGAACAGTCGCTTTGTTACAGGACGTACTATTAGCGTTGATGGTGGCCGACCATTACGGTAACGCGCTGCATTTCTGTTTATTTCGAATGGTCGCTCGCTCAGATTGCGCCGTTCGTATGAGTTTTTCTTCACGCTAAGGCTTAAGAATCGTTATGAACAACATTGTTTTCGTTGAAGATGATCCAGAGGTTGGTCAGCTAATTGCCGCTTATCTCGGCAAGCACGATCTTGACGTCACCATCGAGCCCCGCGGCGATACCGCGATGGAAACGATTGTTCGCCTTAATCCTGATTTAGTTTTGCTCGACATCATGCTGCCAGGCAAAGATGGGATGACGCTGTGTCGCGATTTACGACCGGTTTATAAAGGTCCGATCGTACTACTGACCTCCTTAGATAGTGATATGAACCATATTCTGTCTTTGGAAATGGGCGCCAACGATTACATTTTGAAAACCACGCCGCCGGCGGTGCTGTTGGCTCGCCTGCGCTTGCACCTTCGTCAACATCAGACTTTGACTGCTGAGGCGGAAACGTTACCAACGAACACTCGTAACGGCATCCATTTTGGCCAGTTACGTATCGACCCCGTTAACCGTCAAGTCACGTTGAAAGATAAAAATATCAGTCTTTCAACGTCAGATTTTGATCTGTTGTGGGAACTGGCAACACACGCAGGCACCATCATGGATCGCGATGCTCTATTGCTAACGCTGCGTGGTGTCAGCTATGACGGTATGGACCGCAGCATTGATGTGGCGATCTCTCGCCTACGGCGTAAATTAGACGATAGCGCAACTGAGCCGTTCCGGATCAAAACCGTACGCAATAAGGGCTATCTGTTTGCACCAAACGCGTGGGAATAACTCTCGATGAGAAAGCTTTTTGTCCAATTTTATCTCCTGTTGTTCGTCTGTTTCTTGGTCATGGCGATGCTGGTTGGGCTCGTTTATAAAGTGACTGCCGAGCGCGCTGGACGCCAGTCGATGGACGATCTGATGAAAAGCTCGCTTTATCTGATCCGCAGCGAACTGCGCGAGATCCCTCCGCGAGATTGGAATAAGACCATCAACAAACTTGATTGGAATTTATCCTTCAAATTTCATATCGAACCGCTAGGCAAACGACAGTTAGCTCCTGAGCTTGAAAAGAAGCTACGTAACGGCGAAATTGTGGCGTTAGACAGCGAATATTCTTTTATTCAGCGCATACCGCGTAGCCACTATGTATTAGCGGTTGGCCCTATTCCTTATCTTTTCTATCTGCACGAAATGCGCCTGCTAGATTTGGCGCTGCTACTGTTTATCGGTTTGTCCCTTGCGTTGCCCGTGTTTCTTTGGATGCGACCGCATTGGCAGGATTTATTACGGCTTGAAAATGCCGCTCAGCGTTTGGGTGAAGGCCATCTGGAGGAAAGAACGCATTTTGAAACCACCTCTAGCCTGCATCGTTTAGGTGTGGCCTTTAATCAAATGGCTGACAATATCAATACGCTGATCGTCAGTAAAAAGCAGTTGATTGACGGTATTGCTCACGAGCTACGTACGCCGCTGGTGCGCCTACGCTATCGCCTAGCAATGAGTGACAATCTGTCGGAATCAGAGCAAACGGCGTTAAATCGCGATATTGAACAGCTCGAAGGCCTGATCGATGAACTCTTAACCTATGCGCGCCTCGACCGCCCACAGGTGGAAACCCATCTTGAAGCTATCGATCTACCCAAATGGCTGGCCGAACGCATTGCTGATATCCAGATGATTCATCCCGAACATGAAATCACGCTGGATATTCCCCATGAAGGCGATTTTGGCGCCGTCGATCTACGCTTGATGGAGCGTGTGCTAGATAATTTAGTCAATAATGCGCTGCGCTACAGCGAGAAAAGGCTACGCGTTGGGTTATGGTTTGACGGCAATAACGCATGTTTACAGGTGGAAGATGACGGTCCAGGTATTCCTCCTGAGGAGCGCGAGCGAATATTTGAGCCTTTTGTCCGCCTTGACCCAAGCCGCGATCGCGCAACCGGTGGATGTGGACTCGGCTTAGCCATCGTCTACAGCATTGCGCAAGCTTATCAAGGCACCATCTCGGCTAGCGGCAGTTTGTTGGGCGGCGCATCATTCTTATTCAGTTGGCCACGCCGTCAGACCAACACACTACCGACGGTCGGTACACAAGCCGCTCAACCTCATACCCACTGATCTTCTCGTTTTTAATTTGTTTATTTGCCACAAGATATAGGGAGTCTACGATGACAACAGCCTACGATCAGCTACGCGATACGTTTACACGCCTGTCTCGCTTGTCACATCTTTCCGCTATAACGGGCTGGGATATGCAGACTCAAATGCCCTCTGGCGGGAGTCAGGCTCGCGCCGAAGCCTTATCTGAACTCAGTGTTCTCATGCACCAAGCGCTAACCGCTCCACAGATAGCGGATTGGATTGAACAGGCAAAAAATGAGTCTCTTGATGCCGCTCAGCAAGCTAACCTGCACGAGATCGCACGCCGATATCAGCAGGCGGTGATCCTGCCTGACCAGTTTGTTTCCGCCAAGTCATTAGCGGGGATGAAATGTGAACACGCATGGCGAACTCAACGCCCCGACAATGACTGGTCTGGGTTTGTGAAAAATTTCGCGCCGGTGGTTGAGCTAAGCCGTGAAGAAGCGCAAATCCGCGCTGAGGCAAATAACGTTAGCCGCTACGACGCTCTTCTCGATTTATATGAGCCAGGAATGACCAGCGCCCGCTTAGACGCTATTTTTGCGGATGTAAAAAGCTGGCTGCCTGATTTACTGAAAAACATTATTGAAAAACAAAGCACAGAAAAAACACTTTCAGCGCAGGGGCCATTCGCCATAGAGAAACAGCGCGCTCTCGGCCTAGAAATTATGCAAGTGCTTGGCTTTGATTTTAATCATGGTCGCTTGGATGTGAGCGCGCATCCTTTCTGCGGCGGCGTGCCTGAAGATGTCCGCATTACGACCCGCTATACTGAAAATGATTTTCTCAGCGCATTGCTGGGCATTGTGCATGAAACCGGACATGCGCGATATGAACAGAACTTGCCAAAACAATGGGCTGGGCAGCCGATTGGCGAGGCACGTTCGACGGCAATTCATGAATCTCAAAGTTTGCTGTTTGAAATGCAACTCGCACGTAGCGAGCCTTTCCTTGCGTTTTTACGCCCTTACGTACAAAAAGCGTTTGGCGATCAACCTGCTTTCGAACCGGACAATTTCAAAAGCATCAACCAGCGAGTGGAAGCTGGCTATATCCGTATCGATGCCGACGAAGTGAGCTACCCTGCCCATGTCATTCTTCGCTATGAAATCGAGCGAGCGTTAATCGAGGGTGAAATTGATGTGCAGCACATTCCAGAACTCTGGGATGAGAAAATGCAGGCTTACCTAGGACTCAGCACCAAAGATAATTTCCGTGATGGCTGTATGCAGGATATTCACTGGACCGATGGTGCATTTGGCTATTTCCCGACTTATACGCTAGGTGCGATGTATGCCGCTCAGCTGTTTGCCTCTGCTAAAGTGGCGCTGCCAGATTTAAACAGCCAGATTTTGCGCGGAGACTTGTCACCGCTATCTGATTGGTTACGCCAGAATATCTGGCAACAGGGTTCTCGTTTCGACACTGACACATTGATAAAAAATGCCAGCGGCGAAACACTCAATCCAAGCTTCTTCCGCCGTCATTTGGAACAGCGTTATTTAGACAGGTAGAAAGAAGGTTGAAGCCAGCGTAGATAGATGAGCAATGGATATCTCGATAAAATGGCGCGTTTTGTTGGGTTTATCTAATTTTTCAAGGAAGAAAAACGATTATGGCAATAGCTAAAGTGTCACTGCTCAACCTGCTGTTGATTACAATACTGGCCTCACCCTCGGTAAATGCAGCCTCTCAAGATATTAAAGCGCTACAAATTAAGGCTGGCCAAGGTGATATTCAGGCCAGCCTTGAGCTTGGCAAACGTTTCGAGAACGCTGAAGGCGTTGAGCAAAATCTGGGTGAAGCGCTGACTTATTATCACAGAGCCGTGCTGCTAGGTCATTCAGAGGAAGGAAGCCAACGCCTTACAGCACTGCGTCATCGATACAACGAAATAGAAAAAAAAGCGAAAAGCGGTGACCCTAAATCAGAATACGATTTCGGCACGATCCTGAGTGCAGACCGCGACTACGAAAATAATTACTCACGACGCAGCGAGCCAAAAGCCAAAGATTGGTTTGAACGCGCTGCCGAGCAAGGATACTGACCCGCACAAAGAAGTTTTGCAAGCATCTATGCACGGATGCCACTGAAAAATATTGAGAAGTCGCTGTACTGGTACTCGATATGGGCAAAATCGGGCGATGCTAGCAGCCAGCTAGAAGTTGCAGACATTCTCAAAGAATACCCTTTCATGTTAATGAAAAATCAGCTTGAGTTAAGAAAAGAGTGGCTAACGTTGGCCGCTAACAATGGTTCTGCTGAGGCCATGCTTGAGCTTGGATATTTTATTCGCGACAACGAAGGCAATGATGACGCTGCGTTTAGCTGGTATATGAAGTCTGCCAATAAAGGTTACGACCGAGGACAATTGGCCGTTGGCCTTTCGCTAATTCGTAAGCATGATATCCAGCAAGCGGTTAAATGGCTCGAGCGAGCCGCTTCAAATGGCAATATGTCTGCCCAGACGACCTTAGGGCAAGTTTATGAGGAAATGGAACCGCTTAATCAGAAACGCGCTTTATTTTGGTACCAAAAAGCCGCAGCTCAAGGGGACACCTATGCGGCATATCGCACCGGTCACTATCTTCATAACGGCATCACCGTTGCCAAAGACAATATCACCGCTTGGTCTTGGTGCTCTCTCGGTATGGACGCGACTCCCGATTCCCGAGATGAAAGAGATGCCATTGAAAAAGAACTGTCGGCTTCTGACTTACAAAAAGCCAAAGCAATATATGCCAAAGAAAAGGCGTTTTATATTGCAGTAAACGGAAATTAACGATCTTAGGGGTTTATATCGATCTATTGCCATACCTGATGTCACTGGCAATAGATCGGAAATATACGATATAAAAAATAATGCTTCACCTTCAATTAATGCTCGAACAGCGGACTCTTGCGCTCATAAACCAAAGAGTCCCTTTAAATCACATCTCGCATAAATTAAGTGCTTTTATAAATTAAGTGTTTTTAAACTGCTTATTGCACCACTGACAAAACGGATCCCTGGTCGTTTTGCTTCCTATTTCAGCAGGCCTCTTCACGATCAACGAAGCATTACGGGGGCGAGTAATGTAAAACTCCCGTTTTAACCAATCGAGAAATAACGTATTTAGTTTAGGCTTGTGACCCAATTCTTCTGGCGGTAAAGAGAAATCATGAACATCGCCTATTTCCGCATAACCTATAGCAAGTAGCGAAAGAAAATCACGCGCGTTATTGGCGATTATGCAGCAAAGCATGGAGCCTGAACCGGAGCCCAGATGCACAAACCTTACCTGTTTATCATCATCAAGCCACATCCCCAGCATGGAGCCATCCATGCCGCTGCTTGCAAAAATCACGAGTCTGGATGCAATTTCCTCTGTGACGGTCGGCAAATCAAACCAATAATGAATACTGTCTTGATGGGAAGCAGTAAAGGTAATATCTGGCGTATATTCCCAATCATGGCTAATTCTGCCATATAGAAAGCCATCATTATATTCTTCTATAAATCCATTTTCTTCTATCCAGTTATATAATGCCAATAATTCATCTGGAGGCTGAACCTTATTTATTGCCATAGCGTGAAGCTGTTTTAGTAAGGCTGACATGGAGTATTTATCCTTAGTTGTTACTCTAAGTAATTTTATCAGGCCAGAACTTGAAGCGATAGTGACGAATATATTGCGAATTGCCACAGGTAATATTATCCAAAATTAAACCATCAGCAATTAAACTAACTGATTGATTGTGATGAAATTCACAGCCATAACCATTTTAAAATGAAGCAGCAGTAAAAGGAAATTGTACGCTGGCGATATATTGCGATATCGGATTCAGTGAGTAATGAAGATTGTTTGGTGTAGTCACTACAATGTTTGCTGTTCAGTAATACTTAATGTTGTTTATAATACACTTCCCCCACTATAAAGCTTTTTACAGCATGACATATCCCCCTTAGTTACAAGAAATGCAGGAGTTTCAGATTGTCTGTTACTGCTTAACCTACAATGTATGTTGTAACTAAATTGATGTCTGAAACCGCCGGAGACCTGCTCCGGCGATTGTTTTAACTCTTAACTACCTCAAACATCATGATATCACTGGTAAACGAGCCATCAGGCTGGAGTTCAAAGTGCTGCTTCACTTCTTCGGATGCACTCTCTTGAACGACGCGGATGGCGGTCACCAGCGACTCTGGCGTGCGCATACGTGTAATCCAGCTACTAAATTCTAAGTGGAGACGGTCGGAGGTTACCGTTTGGACTCGTAATCCGGCCTCAGTAAAAAATGACAGCCACTCGCCTGGTGTATAGTCACGGACGTGCGATGTATCTCGCAAAATTTCAATCGTTTGCAGATGAACATCTAAAACAGGATGCCCCGGAGAAACAACATCCATAAAAATAGCCCTTCCCCCCTGCTTTAACACCCGCTTGACCTCACGCAGCGCCTTTCCAACATCATACCAATGATGAGCGGAATAGCGGCTAATCACTACGTCAAATGACTCATCGTCAAACGGCAGAGATTCGGCAACGCCCTGCTGGACGATAAGGTTATCGATGCCTTTATCGCGTGCGGCGTGTTGCACCACATCAAGCATTTTGTCTGAGAGATCATAAGCAACAACCTCACGAACCTGAGCCGCAACGGCAAAACTAGCATGCCCAGCACCACAGCCGAGATCGAGCACGTTGGCAAAATCGTCACCTTCAAGTAACTGCGCTAAACGTTGTAAATCGTTGCCCTGTGCGTGCACCGCGCTACCGAGATAGGCGTTTGCCTGATCGGCAAACTGACGATCGACCGCGTTATGGTGACTCTGCTTATTGGTCATGCATTCTCCTGATGTCTGCTTACTTACAAAGCGATTTTCTCACTATAGTCAGGCATCTAGCGGGGTTCAATAGCGCTCTATTGAATTATTTTCATACTGAGTACAAAGCGTTACATGCCGAAACCAATCACTCACAGTCGTTGAAGTAACGATAAACTAAGATTAATCATCTCCTGAAGTTGAGAATAATTCAGCCGTGCGCGCCAATGTTAACGATAAAGATCGGTTAACCATGGAAATCAGTGACTGCGAAGGGTTCGAGGATGGCATATGTTTCGACGCTATGGGTTTGAACTGCTTCTTATATCGCTGATTGTGTGCGGGATCATTACTGCGTGCTTTTATCTGTAGTTGGGTGTTAAAGCAGTAAACGAGAAAACATCGCTGAAACGCACCTATTCAACACAAATATTCCTCGCAGTAATCAATCATTTGGTTAAACTACTGAGTAAATGGATGACTGCAATTGGGTTCCGCTCTATGCAATTATTGCGTTCTATTACGTTGTGCGTTCCAGTTTTTTATTGTGCCATCGCCACACTTCCTGCCAAGGCCGATGATGAAATACTCACTCCGGCGCAACAGTTACAGCTGTTCTATGGCAAAGACGATCGCATAAAAATAACTAACGTCACGCAATCGCCGTGGGATGCGATTGGCCAAATAGAGACAGAAAGCGGGAATTTGTGCACCGCAACGCTGATTACCTCGCGTTTAGTGCTAACCGCAGGTCATTGTTTACTAACACCTCCCGGCAAGATTGACCCAGCGATTGCCCTACGTTTCTCTTCGCATAACCAAAAATGGCGCTATGAAATAACTCAGCTGCGTACGTTGGTTGACCCTAAACTCGGCAAACGCCTTAAAGCCGACGGTGATGGGTGGATTGTTCCCTCTTCCGCCGCGCCACAGGATTATGGCTTAGTGGAAATAGAGAGCGATTGGCTACCGCCCATCGAACCGCTGCCGTTATGGCAAGGCAACAGTAAACAGCTTACCGCAGAGTTAAAAGCCAACAAGCGTTTAGTCACGCAGGCGGGTTATCCGCAAGACCATCTGGATGATTTGTACAGCCATGAAAATTGCCTGGTCATGGGATGGGCACAAACAGGTGTGCTGAGTCATCAGTGCGATACGTTGCCTGGAGACAGTGGCTCACCGCTGCTGATGACAACGGATAACGGCTGGCGGCTTATTGCTATTCAAAGCTCTGCGCCTGCCGCCGAAAACCGCGCGCTAGCCGATAATAGAGCGGTGGCCGTCACCGCATTCAGTGACGGCCTAAAACGCCTCGTTCAACAAAATGCTAAGCCAAAATCTGATCAATAGCCTGCATGATGCGTTTTTCTGAAATTGGGTACGGTGTACCCAATTGCTGGGCGAAATAACTCACACGCAGCTCTTCAATCATCCAGCGAATTTCTTTGATTTCGGGCTCTCCGGCACGCTGTGCCGGTAGCTTGTTGAGCATTTGCTTCCATGCCTGCTGTACCTGTTCGACCTTTAGCATTTGCGCACGATCACGATGAGGATCGGTCGCCACCTTCTCCAATCGCCGTTCAATGGCATGCAGGTAACGCTCCACATCAGGTAAACGCGATGCGCCAGTAGCGGTAACAAAACCACGATAGATAAGATTTCCTACCTGATTTTTGATATCTGACAGCGCCAGCGCTAATGACATATCAACGCGGCCTTTGAGCCGTTTATTAATGCCATTGGCCGTTGTCAGTATTTGTTCCACCTGACGCGCAATCGACACCACTTCATCGTTAAGTTCTGCGCGCACCTGTTCATGAAGTTGAGTAAAACCTTCTTCACTCCAGGCGGGGCCACCGTGTTTGGCAATCAATGAGTCGATACCGCAGGCGATACAATCATCAATCAAATCCAACACTTTGCCATAAGGATTGAAGTACAACCCCAGCTTGGCTTTATTCGGCAACTTTTCATGCAAATACTTTATCGGCGAAGGAATGTTTAGCAGCAATAAACGACGCGAACCCTGCCACATTGCCTGCTGCTGTTCCTGCTCGGTTTCAAACAGCCGAATCGCAACGCTGTCTTTTTCATCCACCAAAGCAGGAAATGCCTTCATCGAATAACCGCCGCGCTTCTGCTCGTAGCTTTGCGGCAGAGAGCCAAAGCTCCATACGTGCAAGCCCTGCTGTTCTAGTCCATCGTCGGCCACTTCTGACAGCGTTTGCTGCACCTGACCTTTTAACTGAGTTTTCAGCGCTTCAAGCGACTTACCTTCAGCTAGCGTTTTCTTTTTGTCGTCAATGACGCGGAACGTCATGCGCAGATGATCGGGAACCTGATCTAGCTGCCACTCTTCACGTGACACCGTCACGCCAGTCATGCGGCGTAGTTCGCGTTCTATCGACTCTAACAACGGCATTTCCAGCGGCGTTGCTCGGCCTAAAAAGGCTTCAGCATAGTTAGGCGCAGGAACAAAATTGCGTCGAATAGGTTTTGGCAGCGATTTAATCAGCGCAATCACTAATTCTCGGCGAATTCCCGGGATCTGCCAGTCAAAACCAGACTCTTCAATCTGGTTGAGTATCGCCAGTGGGATATGTACGGTGACACCGTCAGCGTCGGTCCCCGGTTCGAACTGATAGGACAAACGGAGTTTGAACGCCCCTTGATGCCAAAAATTAGGATAATCCAGAGCGCTCACACCCTGTGCACCATCTTTAATCAGCATCGATTTTTCGAAATTGAGCAGTTCGGGATCGGTGCGGCTGGCTTTTTTCCACCAACTATCAAAATGGCGAGCGGAAACCACGTCATGGCCGATGCGCTGATCGTAGAAACTAAACAACGCTTCATCATCGACCAAAATATCTCGACGGCGTGATTTGTGCTCCAGCTCTTCCACTTCGGAGCGCAAGCGCTGATTGGCGCGGAAGAACGCATGACGCGTCTGCCAGTCGCCCTCCACCAGCGCATGACGGATAAACAGCTCGCGGCTCACCTGTGGATCGATACTTCCGTAGTTAACCTTACGAGCAGCAACAATCGGCAAGCCATACAGCGTAACTTTTTCTGTCGCCATCACTGCGCCCTGCGCTTTTTCCCAATGCGGCTCGCTGTAGCTTTTCTTAATCAGATGCTGCGCTAACGGTTCGATCCATTCAGGATCGATACGCGCCGCGATGCGCCCCCACAGTCGAGAAGTTTCCACCAGCTCGGCAACCATCGTCCATTTAGGCGGTTTTTTAAATAGTGCCGACCCCGGGAAAATGGCAAATCGCGCATTTCGAGCGCCGGTATACTCCTGCTTTTCAGTGTCTTTCTGGCCAATATGCGATAGCAGACCACTCAGTAAAGAACAGTGAATCCCGCGGAAATCCCCCGGCACGGAGTTAATAGGAATACGTAACTCTTTTACCACCTGACGCAGCTGAGTGTAGATATCCTGCCATTCACGTACGCGTAAGTAGTTGAGATAATCAGTTTTGCATTGACGACGGAACTGATTGGACGAAAGCTCTTTTTGCTGCTCTTTGAGGTAATCCCACAAATTCACCAGCGATAGAAAATCGCTCTCTTTGTCAGCAAAGCGGCGATGTTTTTCATCCGATGCCTGTTTCTTCTCGCTCGGGCGCTCACGAGGATCCTGAATCGACAGCCCCGACGTAATGATCATCACTTCGCGTACTGCGCCGTGCTTCTGCGCCTCCAGCACCATACGCGCCAAGCGAGGATCAATAGGCAACTGTGCCAACTGGCGTCCCAGCGGTGTAAGCTGCTGGTGTCCTTGTTCCGAGGTGCTAACCGCCCCCAGTTCCTCAAGAAGCCGTACACCGTCAAGAATATTACGCTTATCGGGCGCTTCTACGAACGGAAATGCGGCAATATCGCCCAGTCCAAGCGACGTCATTTGTAGAATAACCGACGCTAAGTTAGTTCGCAGAATCTCAGGGTCGGTAAACTCTGGACGTGACAGGAAATCCTGTTCGCTGTACAGACGGATACAGATACCTTCAGACACGCGGCCGCAGCGCCCTTTACGCTGATTGGCCGAAGCCTGAGAAATAGGCTCAATCGGCAGGCGTTGAACCTTAGTTCTGAAGCTATAACGGCTAATTCGCGCCGTGCCCGGATCGATGACGTATTTAATTCCCGGAACGGTCAACGAAGTTTCTGCCACGTTGGTCGCCAGCACAATACGGCGACCATGGTGGCTTTGGAAAACACGGTTTTGCTCGCTAGCTGACAAACGAGCATATAACGGAAGAATTTCGGTATGCGGCAAATTCAACTTAGTGAGCGCATCGGCGGTATCACGAATTTCACGCTCACCGCTCATAAAGATCAGGATATCGCCCGGTCCTTCTCGTCCAAGTTCATCCACGGCATCAAAAATCGCCTGAAGCTGGTCGCGGTCAACATCATCGGCATCGTCCACCACCGGGCGATAACGCACTTCGACCGGATAGGTTCGCCCAGAGACTTCGATAATGGGCGCGTTATTGAAATGACGCGAGAAGCGCTGAGGGTCAATGGTCGCCGATGTAATAATCACTTTCAGATCGGGACGCTTAGGCAGTAGCTGGCGTAGATAGCCGAGAATAAAATCGATATTCAGACTGCGTTCATGCGCCTCATCGATAATCAGAGTGTCATACTGCATCAACATGCGATCTTGCTGAATTTCAGCCAGCAAAATACCGTCGGTCATCAGTTTGACCAGCGTATTGTCACTCACCTGATCGTTAAAACGAACTTTATAGCCCACCGCGCCGCCGAGCGTCGTGTCAAGCTCATGCGCGATACGATCACCGACCGATCGAGCGGCTAAACGACGCGGCTGGGTATGGCCGATCAGGCCTTTTACCCCACGCCCAAGCTCCAGACAAATTTTCGGTAGCTGAGTGGTTTTCCCCGACCCCGTTTCACCGGCAACGATCACCACTTGGTGATCGCGGATCGCGGCAAGTATTTCGTCTTTCTTCTGGCTAACCGGCAAGTTTTCCGGATAGGGAATTTTTGGACAGGCCGCACGTCGAGACTCAACGCGTTGCAGCGCGCTAGCCAGATCGACGGCGAGCGTATCCGCGATAGCCTGTTGGCTTTCGGCCTTTTTAACCTTTTTGGCGCCCTGTATGCGGCGCATCAAACGCTGTTTATCGCGCAGCATCAGTTCATCAAGCTGCGAGGCGATGGCGCTAAGCGGGGATGTCACAATCAATATTCCTTGAAACGGATGGCGGACAACAGGTGAAAATGTAAAACCACCGTTTATCTGTTGTTTTTAATGATGTCACTGGGACAAATTCTGTCTGTAATTGTATCACAGGCCAACGTTGGGCAGCAGTAGCACAGGCGCAATCTCTCTCACTCGCCGGTCACATCGTCATGCATACAGTGCGGTCAATCTCACCATGTTCAATTTAATTGAACAAAGAGCTCGAATTATTGCGCTATCACTGATGGGCTTTTATGAATAAAGTGTCTTCCATGCGATGGACACAGCGTCCTGATTTCAACAAATAGTCTGACAATACCTAACAGTATTAGGTCACAAGGAAATTACCATGAGCAAAGTATTAGTTCTTAAATCAAGTATTCTGGCTAACTACTCTCAGTCAAACGTTTTGGCTGATTACTTTGTCGAACAATGGCGTCAACAGCATAGCGATGACCAGATTCAGGTACGTGATCTGGCTGCAGACCCGATTCCGGTGCTGGATGGAGAGTTAGTCGGTGCATTACGCCCTTCTGATGCGCCTTTGACGCCTCGCCAACAGGATGCATTGGATCTGTCGAACACCTTGATTGAAGAGCTGAAAGCTTCCGACGTGATTGTGATTGCGGCACCGATGTATAACTTCAACATTTCGACTCAGTTGAAAAACTACTTTGACCTGGTAGCGCGTGCCGGTGTGACTTTCCGTTATACCGAGGCCGGCCCTGAAGGTTTACTGAAAGGTAAGAAAGTCTACGTTCTGACCAGCCGTGGTGGTATTCACAAAGATACCGACACCGATCTGGTTACGCCTTACCTGCGCGTTTTCTTAGGCTTTATCGGCCTGACTGACGTAGAGTTCGTATTCGAAGAAGGAATCGCCTACGGCCCAGATATGGCAACAAAAGCGCAGCAAGATGCCAAAGCGCTGATCAGCCAACTGGCTACCGCATAATTCAATATTGCATTATCCCCTCTAGATCCTGTGTCCGGATGAGTGGTTAGCTAAAGATTTATTATGCAGAAAGTAAAAACGCGCTCCCTGTGAGCGCGTTTGTTTATGAAGTCATGCCAACCTGTACGCTAGGGCTTTCGCAGCCATTGGCCGTTGATGCCGCGCACATATTCACCTGACGCAGCTCGTTCCACCAGCTTTTGCCCTGCCATTTTAGCGACGTCTTCGCGACTGATGTGGTTATTGTTCGCCACTTCTTGATACTTCTCCGCGCGACCCGTATTGATTTGCTCGACCAGCGCTAACGTCTCTTTATCCTGCTTGAGCGCCACAATATAACCATTCAGCGTTTCACCTACGCGACCTTGCTGTTTGGCTTGATCCAGCGTCAGCGCAAATACCGCGCTGCTGAAAAGTAGGCCTGCACCGAGCAATGCGATTAGCGATTTTTTCATCGGAATCTCCTTAGAACAGGCCCGATTGGGTTTTCAATAAATTCTCGACGTCTTTGTCCACTTTGATGTGAATTTCATGCTCGATCTTGACGTTCATATTGATCGTAATCGGATCTTTAGGTGCTGCCACCTCAATACGCGGTACACAGCCCGTCAGGGGCACACATACTACGGTAGCCAGTAGCCAAACCTTAAGGTTACTCATGCTCACTCCTCGCAGGGGTTGAGAGGCTTTGCTCCAGCCACTCCTGTAAATTATCGCCAAAACGTAAACTCCGCCAAAGCTCGAAAATATTCTCTTCATGATGATAGTTAAGCACCACCTCTCGGTGTGCGTTCTGCTGAGGATTCACCCCTCGAATGGTAGCCGCCATCGTGAGCCCCCCTAAATTACTTAAATTCACGTCGGCTCGCGAACGGCTGATTTCCATATAACGTAACCATTCAATCGCCGCCCCCGCCGCCAGATTATTTTCCGCCATCGCGTCGGCCATATCAGGATCGAGCCGTAGCGTCAGCATCGAAGAATTGTTGATCCAGCCATTACGAATCAGCCACTGCTTATCTTTCAAATACAGCGGTAACTCTCCGTCAACGCGGCCAGACATCGCAAACTGCTTCGGTTTGAGCGCGGTGAACAGTACGCTTAAATCAATGTCCTTCAGCCGCAGTACGGTTGAAGCTGGCTCTGGCAGGCGTAGCGCATCAAAACCGATATGTCCCTTGAGCATATCGACACCGACGTTAGACAGTACCAACGGCGCACTTTCGCTATAAGGATAGTAGCCCTGCAGGTCGGCTGAAATATTGCTCATTTCAAACAGGTTCGAAAGATGTTTAATACGCAGGCTGATTGGCTGTTTAGCACCTAACTGCCAGATCTCGTTTTTCAAGCGATAGGCCATGACAAAGTCCAGCCCGCTCATTTCACCGTCTTTCAGCCACATTCCGGCATTCTTCACCACCATATGACCACCGGCTTCGAAGCCTTGTTCACGCGCAGCAGAAAAAGCCGCTTGGGCGTAAAAGTCACCATCGCGTAGCGTGATATTCAAATCAGGCGATAGCAGAGGTTGGAATACCGCCGTTGGCTGCTTCGCCCACCAAGCCTCTCCGCGCAGTCTTTCGCCATCCCAGCGTCCATTGAGCTTAATGGGGCCAATGCGTTCGGCATGCAAATCGCCTTTGAGCAAAAAATGGTCCGGCGCAGAGCCCTGAGCCGCAAGGTTCAAAACCGCGTGCGGCAGATAGCCACCGTTCTCAAACTCGACTTTGCGGGTATCGAGGATAAATGCGCCGTTGAATTTTGGCTGTTGTTCATCACGAACCCACTCGACGGGTTGCCCGATGGAAAGCCGTGGCTTCATTACCGTCATCATACCGTAATGAATCTTATCGAATCCGGTAGAAAGCTGGGTCAAGCGTATCGCATTACCGATCCACTCCCCGCGCCCACCGACGTCCCACTTAGCGGCAAGCGGGGGCAGATCGCCATTGCCCCAATATTGCCACTGCCAACGTCCTTGGTCGGGAAGAAACTGTGCCGCCTGCCCATCGAGATGGAGTTTGAAACTCCCCCAATAGCTATCTTTTACGCGCATGATGGCCTGAAGGCGCCCTGTGACACCTTCCGCGTTGAGTTTAATTCCGGCCAACGGCCAGCGAATTTCTTGCAACGTGGTTTGAGCATCCAGCTTGCCCCAGGCGCGTAACAGCGAACCGCTGTCTAACGTTAGCAACGGGTTCAACACGCTGCCGGTAAGCTGCCCTGGAATCGACGCCGTTAGGGAAAGGTTTTGGCTATTGACGAGGCCAGTGACCCGAAACGCCATGCTGCTGTCAATCACACTGAGCTTGCCCGGCCCAAGATTGACTACCACATTACCTTTGCCGTGAGCGCCCTGAGTCAGCACATTCATACGCGCTTCAATCTGCGTTTGCTGGTAGTTTTTATCCCAGTCCGTCAGCGTGACATCAATACCGCCCTGCAATGGTTGCTGCGCATAAGGCCAACGCCACTGCCCTTTGTTGATATGAATCTCGTGGCGGCTTACCGTCCACGGTAAGTTTGCTAACGGCGTTTTATCCCCCCTAGCAATAATCGTTAAATTACCCTGTTTATTTTTCCACGAAGAAATCACCTGTAAAGGCGCATCAATAAACGGCGTTTTCAACTGCGCCTGCATCGCACCGCTACGCGGTAATGACGCCAGATCCAAGGGAATTTGCAGTTCGCCATCGAGCTCAAGCGGTTGATCGCTTTGTGGCACTTTCAGCGAAAGCTTTTTCAACGTGAGTTTCTGTTTGTCATCCAGACGTGCATCGACACTAAGACGATCGCTGCGATAGCGGATGGTCTGTCCATCCAGATTGTTAGCAACGCTAATTGCCCCAGCATAATCCTGCCAAGGACTGACAATAAGATGGTTCACTGCGATATCAAACAGCGGGAGAGACTGTTGGATTTTATCCAGCTCAAGCGGTGCCGAGGGAGAGTCTGAGGAAGGCAGTTTTTCCAAGCACTGGGTATTTACATCCAGCGTTTCCGCCAACATCTGCCAGCGTCCTTGGTGATAGCGTAAACGTGCCTGCGATAGATCGCCCAAGCGGCAGTCCCCAGCCTGATAGCTCAGTCCCGGTAGATGCAATGCCCCGTTCGACCAAAATGGACGTTCGCTAAAACGCACCGTCGTTCCCGCAGGAAGCCAATGTTGTATAACCGACGGCAGCCAATGTGCCACCGTTAACCAGAGAAACGTTAATGCCAATAATATGGCGATCAGCGCTGCAAATAACCTTTTGAGCCACTTGATCATAATTCGCCTTGCTTTTTAATAATCAGCCGCAACATATCATAATAATGGATGCATCTGAATGAATCGGGCAAAATCCTAGATAAATGTGGTCGTTGATATGATGGCTGAGCTCAAGTTTCGTTCAACGACACCTTTCATTATGAGGTTCAACAACGACACGTTTATGTTTACCCGCCGCCGCTGGCTGCTTTGTTTCTTTTAGCCATTTTTGCTATCATGATCACATCTTTTTGGTGGAGAATCCTCTATGAAGCTCGCGATTTATAGTACTAAACAGTATGACCGTAAGTATCTAGAACTAGTAAATAAAGAATTCGGTTTCGAGCTGGAGTTTTTTGACTTTTTACTCAGCGCTAAAACAGCAAAAGTCGCACAGGGCTGTGAAGCGGTTTGTATTTTTGTGAACGACGATGCGAGCCGCGAAGTGCTCACCGAACTGGCCGCTCTGGGCGTTAAAATCATTGCATTACGCTGTGCCGGTTTTAATAACGTTGATTTAGTTGCCGCCAAAGAGTTGGGTTTGCAGGTCGTTCGCGTGCCAGCCTACTCCCCTGAAGCCGTAGCTGAGCATGCTGTAGGCTTAATGATGAGCTTGAACCGCCGCATTCACCGCGCCTATCAGCGTACCCGTGACGCCAACTTCTCGCTGGAGGGGTTGATTGGTTTTAACATGCACAACCGCACCGCGGGCGTTATCGGCACCGGTAAGATTGGCGTGGCGACCATGCGGATCCTGAAAGGCTTTGGTATGAAGTTGCTGGCGTATGACCCATACCCTAACCCACAGGCATTAGAGTTGGGCGCTGAGTATGTCGATTTGAAGACGCTGTACGAAAAATCTGACGTGATTACCCTGCATTGCCCGCTCACACCGGAAAATCATCATCTGCTGGATGCCAATGCGTTTAGCCAAATGAAGAGTGGCGTGATGATTATTAATACCAGCCGTGGTGGTCTGATCGATTCTGACGCCGCCATTGAGGCGCTGAAGCAGCAAAAAATTGGTTCGCTGGGGATGGACGTTTACGAAAACGAACGCGATCTGTTCTTCGAAGATAAGTCTAACGACGTTATTCAAGACGACGTATTCCGTCGCCTGTCTGCCTGTCATAACGTGTTGTTTACCGGTCATCAGGCATTCTTAACCGAAGAAGCGCTGACCAGCATTTCTGAAACCACACTGGGTAATATCCGCGCTCTGGCAAACGGTGAGCACTGCGACAATCTGCTGACCGCTTAACGCTCGGCGGCGTCCGATAGCGTTAAATACGAAACCCCAGTTTTGACTGGGGTTTTTTATGGATGATTGAAGAGGAAATCTTGGCGTTAAGCGCCGTCGTCAAATCAGACCGTCTGGTCTGCCAATAATGCCTGACGATAATGAGTTAAACGTTGATTGAACAGCTCTCGCTGTTTGACCGACATGTTGCCGCACACCTTGCTGGCATCTACCTCACGGCCTTGAGACTCCATTAACGCAATACTACTGGCAAGAAAGTCCATACTGCCTTCGCCAAAATGACTTCCATCACAGGATGAAACACGCGATGCGGTAGTCTTTACCATTGTGCACACTCCTCTTTCTGATTATGAAAAAAGGCTTATATGCTGCGCTATATCTAGTATTACCCAGATAGACTCCGGCGACTAAACACTGCGTGCTTGTATTTAAAGCAATTCCGTGTCGACGATCGCATTTTGGCGTTCCATGATGTAAATCATGTTGCCGTGGTAGCCAGTTTCTTTACGCAGCAGGAAGCCACATTTTTCAGCTAAGTGGATTGAACGAACGTTATCTTGGTCGATGATGCAACACACCGGCGTTTTTAGTACTTCATCAGCCCAAGCAAGCACACATTTTGCCGCTTCAATGGCATAACCCTTGCCATGAAAAGCAGGGTTGAGCGTCCACCCCATCTCTGGGTAACGCAAACGTGGCTCGATATCGCGATGGTTTTCAGCCAGACCAATATTGCCAATGTATTGCTGTGTGCTCTTATCGAAAACGGCCCAATAGCCATAGTCAAAAAGCGCCCAGTTACCTGTATAGCGTAACAGACGCTGCCAAACTTGCTCAGGAGTTTGCGGTTCTCCCCCAATAAATTTTACGATCTCAGGATCGGCCCACATCGCGCACAGGTCGGCAAAATCATCAAGCCTGTGCGCGCGAAGAACCAAACGTTCTGTCATTAATACCGGCGTATCGAGCACCATAACATCCTCTAAATATTCGTCTTTGTTGATTTATAAACCGAAATAAATAGCTGAAGCAAACAAAACCCGACTGGGTAAAAGGTTTTTATATGAAAAATAAACTCGCATGCGATGAAATGTGTCATCCATCTCAGCAAATGAGTAAAATAGCGTGAGCTTTCGGAAAGTTACCGCCGATTATTCTGTAAAAATAGTTTGAGGCAATATAATGAAATTCAAAGCTGTATCTCTGGCATTAAGCACTATTTTACTTGCCGCCTGTACGACTCAGGCACCGCAGACCATACAACAAAGCGATCTCCTGCATCGCCATTTTGTTTTGCAAAGCGTAGACGGAAAAACGATTGGTGGCGATAAAAACCGTATGGAACCGGGGATTGAGTTTGGCGAGAAAATGCATGTTTCTGGCGCAATGTGTAACCGCTTTATGGGTCAGGGAGAGCTGCAAAACAATATATTGAAAGTTGAGCATCTGGCATCTACCCGTATGGCGTGTATCGATCCTACACGCGCAGCGTTAGATCCCATCATTACCGACGTGTTAAGTCAGGGGGCAGAGGTTTCATTGATTAAAGGACAATTGACGCTGAAGAATGCCAACCATACGCTGGTATATCAGCAGAAAGATTGGATGTAAGCCCGACTCACCGCGCGCACAAAGCCGGCTGCTGTTATGGCCGGCCTGTTCATTTTTGACGGCTAAAGTATGCCCTACCGCGTTAATTCGCTGGACAAGCGCCGCGTACCAAAGCCGATTCACCACAGCGTTTACCATCAGGTAATTGGCACATCCCGACGGAACTACCGTCAAGTTGACTGGAGAGAGCCAGAGTTCCACCCGCCAGCGCACAGTTTTCAACGGCTGCGTCCGACATATCTATACGCTGATGAACGTTAGCACTGGTTGCCTGTTGTTCAGGTTCACTGCTACAGGCCGACAACAGAATGCCCGCCGCGAGCACCAACCCAAGTTTAGCTATCATGTCTACTCTCTCCTCTAAACCCTAAAGACTGTTTATCGATGATCCTATATCGGCGTATTTTTAGCGTTCGGATTTTACACAAACATATTTAACGCCAGTATATTTTTACACTGAACAACCTGAATACGAAGCGATGACTCATTTAAGGTACGCATACTTGTTTTTCCGACGGGCGGGTTAGGCTAAAATCATCGGTTTCAGCAGTCTGGGCGTACCATAAAATAATTATTCGTTTTTACGCTTAATCGTTCTGCAAAACAATAAAATTACAACGAGAGGAACAAATGATTACTGATTTATTGCTGCGCGTCGTATTAGCGGGTTTTCTTGGCGGCCTCATTGGCATTGAACGTCAGTTACGCGCTAAGGAAGCTGGCCTGCGCACGCACGTACTGGTCGGCATCGGCAGCGCCATGTTTATGATCGTGTCCAAGTATGGATTCAACGACATTCTGATGGAGTCACACGTCGGCCTAGACCCTAGCCGTATCGCCGCACAGGTTGTCAGCGGAATGGGCTTTCTCGGCGCGGGCACCATCATGATTCAAAAGCAAGTGGTGAGAGGACTCACTACCGCTGCCGGTCTTTGGGTCACCGCGGCCATTGGCTTGGTTATCGGGAGTGGTATGTATGAAATCGGTATCTACGGCACGTTAATGACGCTGATTGTGCTCGAGGTTTTCCGCCAGCTCAGCAATCGTCTGATCGGTCATCATCATTCAGTGATTATTCAGCTATTGCCTGCCAGCGTGTCTGGAATTTTATTAGCGTTACAACAGATGCGCCTAAAACCTGGATATTTAACCGTAAACCAGCATGACAACGATACCGAGCTGTGTGAGATGTCACTGGAATTAACGCTTCGTCCGAAACAAGATATCAGTGACGTCTATCAGAAATTGCAGCAGGTTAACGGCGTACATTTTATCGATATTCGATAATCCGCTATCTGCAGCGTCGGTTCTCCAATAAGGTATTTTTTAATCATTCTTATTGGAGAACGTGACAATATGTAAATTAATATTAATCTCCCCTCTTTTGCCGTTAATTTCTCGTCGCCGCCCACTTCATCAATGCCATGAAACTGACAAGCCCGCTAATTATGTTTTGCTATGATTAAAACATGACGAGACGTGGCTCGATTGTTATTGCTGCGTCCAATGTAATATATCCGAATGATTTCAAACCCCCGCCAATTCAGGCTGTTTGGAGGAGGTTGTTTGGAGGATAACGGGTATTAGATAGTGAGCACAAAAGGTACATTTAATGATCACCACTGATGGTAATAACGCAGTGGCTTCTGTGGCTTTTCGAGCCAGTGAAGTTATCGCTATATATCCTATTACGCCAAGTTCCACCATGGCGGAACAAGCGGACTCTTGGTCAGGCGATGGACGCCGGAATATCTGGGGAGACATCCCACGCGTTGTTGAAATGCAGTCTGAAGGTGGCGCGATAGCCACCGTTCACGGCGCATTGCAAACAGGTGCGCTGGCGACCTCGTTTACCTCATCGCAGGGGCTGCTGCTGATGATCCCCAATCTGTATAAATTGGCCGGGCAGCTTACGCCTTTTGTCCTGCACGTCGCAGCCCGTACCGTGGCAACCCATGCATTATCCATTTTTGGCGATCACTCCGACGTCATGGCTGTGCGTCAAACCGGTTGTGCCATGCTGTGTGCCAACAGTGTACAGGAAGCGCAGGACTTTGCGCTTATTGCCCATATGGCAACGCTCAATAGCCGCGTCCCGTTTATTCATTTCTTTGACGGTTTCCGAACCTCGCATGAAATCAATAAAATTGTGCCGCTGTCTGATGATACGCTAAAAACGCTGCTACCACAGTCAGCGATTGATGCCCACCGTGCCCGCGCGCTAACGCCCGATCATCCGGTGATCCGCGGTACATCAGCGAATCCCGATACCTATTTCCAATCCCGTGAGGCGACTAACCCTTACTACGACGCGACCTATCAACATGTCGCCGACGCCATGCAAGCGTTTGGGGACGTGACTGGCCGCCACTACCAGCCTTTCGAATATTATGGTCATCCCGAAGCCGAGCGCGTCGTTATCCTGATGGGATCCGCCATCGGCACCTGTGAAGAAGTTGTCGATACCCTTCTTAGCCGTAATGAAAAAGTCGGTGTGCTCAAGGTGCGTTTGTTCCGCCCCTTCTCTGCACAGCAATTACTGAAGGTGCTGCCGGACTCTGCCACACGGATTGCCGTTCTGGATCGTACCAAAGAGCCTGGCGCATTAGCCGAGCCGCTTTATCTGGATGTCATGACCGCGCTGGCGGAGTCATTTAGTCGTGGCGAACGCAACACCCTGCCACGCGTTATTGGCGGCCGTTATGGCCTCTCATCGAAAGAGTTTGGCCCCGACTGTGCGTTGGCTGTCTTCAATGAATTGAAGCTGGAAAATCCACGTCCACGCTTTACCGTGGGGATCTTCGATGACGTTACTGGGCTCTCTTTGCCGCTCAGCGACGAACTGCTGCCACAGCGTACTCGCTTAGAAGCGCTGTTCTATGGTTTAGGCAGCGATGGTACCGTTTCAGCCACCAAGAACAATATCAAGATTATCGGTAATAGCACCCCGCTGTTTGCCCAAGGCTATTTTGTTTACGACTCGAAAAAAGCCGGTGGGTTAACGGTTTCCCATCTGCGGGTTAGCGACAACCCGATTAATTCGGCTTACCTGATCAACCAAGCCGATTTTATTGGCTGTCATCAATGGCAGTTTATCGAAAAGTATCAAATGGTTGAGCACCTGAAAACGGGTGGCATCTTCCTTATCAATACCCCTTACAGCGCGGATGAAATCTGGCACAACCTACCACGGGATGTCCAAGCTCTGCTTCATCAGCGTCAGGCGCGGGTGTATATCATTAACGCGGCCAAAATTGCCCGCGAATGCAAACTCGGCGCGCGTATCAATACCGTTATGCAGATGGCGTTCTTCCATCTCACCGGCGTATTGCCAAGTGATGATGCGTTGAAACTGCTACAGGATGCGATCACCCGCAGTTACAGCAGCAAAGGGAATGAAATCGTTGAGCGCAACTGGCAGGCACTTGCCGCATCGCGGGCAGCGCTAACAGAAATTCCGCTACAGCCCATCGATGACACTAGCAGCCTGCGCCCATCGGTCGTTTCCGATGACGCACCAGACTTCGTTAAAACGGTTACTGCCGCCATGTTGGCGGGTCTTGGCGATGCCTTACCGGTTTCCGCGTTTCCACCAGATGGCACATGGCCAACCGGCACGACGCGTTGGGAAAAACGCAATATCGCCGAAGAGATCCCTATCTGGGAAGCACCGCTGTGTACCCAGTGTAATCACTGCGTTGCCGCCTGCCCACACTCGGCTATTCGCGCCAAAGTCGTGATGCCGGAAGCCATGGAACATGCGCCGGACTCACTGCACTCATTGGATGTCAAAGCACGTGATATGCGTGGACAAAAATATGTGCTGCAGGTCGCCCCAGAGGATTGCACCGGCTGTAACCTTTGTGTTGAAGTCTGCCCAGCTAAAGATCGCCAAAATCCTGAGATAAAAGCGATCAATATGAAGTCCCGGCTTGACCATCTCGCCGAGGAAAAAGAAAACTTTGATTTCTTCCTCGACCTACCAGAAATCGATCGCAGCAAAATCGAGCGAATCGATATTCGCACCTCGCAGCTGATTTCGCCGCTGTTTGAATACTCTGGCGCATGCTCTGGCTGTGGCGAAACGCCGTACATCAAGTTGCTCACCCAACTGTATGGCGACCGTCTATTAATCGCCAACGCCACCGGCTGTTCATCTATCTATGGTGGTAACTTGCCCACCACGCCGTATACCACCAACGCAGACGGACGTGGCCCGGCTTGGGCAAACTCACTGTTTGAGGATAATGCTGAGTTTGGCCTCGGTTTCCGCTTGACGATCGATCAGCATCGCCAGCGCGTGAATCGCCTACTCGATAGTCTGGCTGAACAGTTGCCGCAGGAACTGCTAAATGAATTACGCCAACCGGATCTCCCTATTGAAGAACGGCGCATTCAGGTTGAAAAACTGCGTGTCGAACTGCAAAACATCGACTCTGATGATGCCCGTCAGTTGATCTCGGATGCAGACTATCTGGTAGATAAATCGGTTTGGTTGATTGGTGGCGATGGCTGGGCTTATGACATCGGCTTTGGTGGCCTCGACCATGTGTTGAGTCTGACGGAGAACATCAATGTTCTGGTGCTCGATACACAATGTTATTCCAACACCGGCGGTCAACAATCTAAAGCAACGCCATTAGGCGCGGTGACCAAGTTTGGCGAGCATGGGAAGCGCAAGGCGCGTAAAGATTTGGGCGTTAGCATGATGATGTATGGTCATGTGTATGTCGCACAGATTTCGCTCGGCGCTCAGCTTAACCAAACGGTGAAAGCTATTCAGGAAGCCGAGGCCTATCCAGGCCCTTCCCTGATCATTGCTTACAGTCCGTGTGAAGAACATGGCTATGATCTGGCTTACAGCCACGAACAGATGAAGCAGCTCACTGCGACTGGGTTCTGGCCGCTGTATCGCTTTGACCCGCGCCGCAGCGATGAAGGTAAACTGCCGTTGGCGCTTGACTCTCGACCACCGTCGATTGATCTTGCCGATACCTTGCTAAAAGAGCAGCGTTTCCGCCGCTTGAACACGCAGGAGCCAGAAGTTGCTCAGCAGCTGTATCGCGATGCGACTGCCGATCTGAAGAAGCGCTTTGAGTTCTTAAGCCAGTTGGCGGGAAAACCACTGTCTGACGATACGGAATAACGCTCAGTTAGGCGATAATATTAAAAGCGGTGCCTCCATTGGCGCCGCTTTTTTATTAATGCACGTTTATTAATACATTGCCGCCAACGAATAAGAATACATTGCCGATCCACACTATTCCGATAAACGGTTTCACAAAAGCCTGCATCTAGATATACGCTCACATTATCAATAGTCACAACCTTGATAAGCTGCGTGTGTCATTTTGATATTGCGTGACGAACAATCAGAAATATACCGCTATTAAAAATTGACTCAGCGCATCTTCGCTAAGGCACTGCTGATGTTTTAACCAGTCACGCCAGAATAAATGTGATACGTTGCACAATTGGCTATTTCCTTAGCCTTCAATAAGTCATTTTCCCTAATCTTTGCATGCTATGTGCATAACCGGAACAAACTTATAATTAACCGGATGTGGGTGAGGTCGTTATGAATCGATTTGTTATTGCTGATGCTAAGAACTGCATCGGTTGCCGTGCCTGTGAAGTTGCCTGTGTGATGGCTCACAACCATGGTGAACATGTGCTGACTCCCGCACAATTCCAGCCAAGGATCCATGTGCTCAAAATTGAGCATAAACACACCGCCGTATTATGCCGCCATTGTGAAGATGCGCCTTGCGCTAACGTGTGCCCCAATCACGCCATTGAGAAACGTGATGACAGCATTCAGGTCATTCAGGAAAAATGCATTGGCTGCAAAACCTGCGTCGTCGCATGTCCTTTCGGCGCAATGGAAGTGATTACACACCCTGCGCCTAGCGAAACCCAACCCGATGGCGTATTCGCTAACGCACATAAATGTGATTTATGCGCCGGTGTTGCAGATGAACCCTCTTGCGTCGCCAGTTGCCCAAGCAATGCACTAAAACTGATTGATGATCACGTGCTCAACAATCTTCGTCATCAGCGCCAACTGCGCGCCATGATGAATGACGATTCAGGTTTACTCTTCGACGGTAGCGCCAGTAAAACGATTCAGTCTGCGGCCCCGATTGTCATGCCCGCCACCGGCGCTAAAACGAAAGGAAAAGCCAGTAAAGTTCCACAGATGCTGAATACGCCAGCGCGTCACGATCCGGTGAAAAAACCGATTGCGATCCGTAAGGCGCAATTCGTAGAAATTTATCCGACGTTTACTCAAGAAGAAGCCAGTGGCCAAGCAAGCCGCTGCCTCTCATGCGGCAGCCACAGCGTTTGCGAATGGACCTGCCCTTTGCATAATCGCATTCCACACTGGGTAAAATTGGTGAAAGAAGGCAGGATTTTGGAAGCCGTGGAGCTTTCTCATCAGACCAACTGCCTCCCAGAAGTGACCGGCCGTGTATGTCCACAAGATCGCCTTTGTGAAGGATCTTGCACGTTAGGCAACGAGTTTGGCGCCGTCACGGTGGGTAACATCGAACGCTTTATTTCAGACAAAGCATTTGAAATGGGCTGGACGCCAGACCTTTCATACGTTAAGCCCGTCGATAAACGCGTTGCCATTATCGGCGCTGGCCCTGCTGGATTAGGGTGTGCTGATATTCTTGCCCGTAACGGTATCAAGGCGGTGGTATTCGACCGTCATCCTGAAATCGGTGGCCTGCTCACTTTTGGTATTCCGTCTTTCAAACTGGATAAATCTATTCTCGCGCATCGCCGTGAGATCTTTAGCGCCATGGGTATTGAGTTCCGCTTGAACACGGAAATTGGCCGCGATATTACGCTAACCGAACTATTAGACGAGTATGATGCCGTGTTTGTTGGCACGGGCACCTACCAATCAATGAAAGCGGGTCTTGAAAATGAAGACGCAGACGGCGTTCACGACGCCCTGCCTTTCTTGATTGCCAATACTAAACAGGTCATGGGATTACCCGAGCTCCCAGACGAACCTTACATCAGTATGGCAAACAAACGTGTTGTGGTGCTTGGCGGCGGAGATACCGCGATGGACTGCGTGCGGACATCCATTCGTCACGGGGCTGAAACGGTAACTTGCGCTTACCGTCGCGATGAAGCCAACATGCCAGGCTCCAAGAAAGAAGTAAAAAATGCGCGTGAGGAAGGCGTCGAGTTCGAATTTAACGTGCAGCCACTGAGCATTGAAATTGATGATGAAGGTAAAGTCACGGGTATTCGGATGCTGAGAACCGTCATGGGCGAACCTGATGCAGCCGGTCGCCGTCGCCCTAAACCCGTTCCAGGATCTGAGTTTGTGATGCCTGCCGACGCCGTGGTTATCGCTTTCGGCTTTAACCCACACAAGATGCCGTGGCTTGAGTCTGAAAATGTGAAACTAGACAAATGGGGACGCATTGTCGCCAGCGTTGAAACCGCGGTTCCATATCAAACCAGCAATAAAAAAATATTTGCAGGCGGTGATGCGGTGCGTGGCGCTGACCTAGTTGTAACAGCAATTGCTGAGGGGCGTCATGCTGCAGACGGCATAATGCAGTACCTACATGTCCCTGTGCAGCGTCCAACAATAACCCCAGAGAATGCAGCATAAATACACATTGAGATAATTAATACAAGCAGACTTCGGTCTGCTTTTTTATTGCCAAAATGAAAAATAAAGTGTGACAGCAAATGCAAAAATAGAAATAAGATATTTGCAACTGAAGATAAAGCACCATTGAATTAATTAAAAATTAACAATCAATTAATTGAACTAAAATATTCATAAAATCAATAAAGATTACAGCAGACATTTTTAATCTTACTTTCAGTATACTTATTACAAATTACATTTACAGATAAATGGAACTTAATCGTTAGCATCTAATGGCTGTAACGATTAATTACAACCTATGGATTACGTGTTTTTTATTCACACTAAAAATAATTAGGAATTTATCATGAAAAGAAAAGTATTGGCGATGGTTATCCCAGCTCTGTTAGCGGCTGGCGCAGCTCACTCAGCAGAAGTTTATAATAAAGACGGCAACAAGCTGGATGTGTATGGCAAGGTTGATGGCCTGCACTATTTCTCTGACGACTCAAGCAAAGATGGCGACCAGTCATACGTGCGTGTTGGCTTTAAAGGTGAAACTCAGATTACAGACCAACTGATCGGTTACGGTCAGTGGGAATATAACGTTCAGGTGAATAACACCGAAGGCAACGGCAGCGACGGCAACTTTACCCGTCTGGGCTTTGCTGGCCTGAAATTTGGTGACTACGGCTCATTCGACTACGGTCGTAACTACGGCGTTCTGTACGACGTGGAAGGCTGGACCGACATGCTGCCAGAGTTCGGGGGCGACTCTTATACTCAGGCTGATAACTTCATGACAGGCCGTACTAACGGTGTTGCAACCTACCGTAACAATGGCTTCTTCGGTCTGGTTGATGGGTTGAACGTGGCCCTTCAGTATCAAGGTAAAAACGACGGTACGAACAACGACAACGAAAAACTGAGCAACAACTCACGCGATGTTCAACACCAGAATGGCGATGGCTACGGTTTATCGACCACTTATGACTTCGGCATGGGCATTAGTGCTGGTGCTAGCTATGCATCATCTGATCGTACCGATCAGCAAAGTAATCTGTCTACCGCTCGCGGTGACAAAGCTGATGCATGGACTGTGGGTCTGAAATATGATGCTAATAACGTCTATTTGGCCACCATGTTCGCTGAAACCAACAACATGACCCCATACGGTGATGGCGACAGCAATCAAATTGCCAATAAAACCCAAGATTTTGAAGTAACAGCGCAATATCAGTTCGATTTCGGTCTGCGTCCAGAAGTCTCTTATCTGCAATCTAAAGGCAAAGACCTCTATAGTGCCAATGCTCAAACATCTGCAAACAGCATCGGTGACAAAGATCTGGTTAAATACGTTTCTGTGGGTACGACCTATTATTTCAACAAAAACATGTCTACCTATGTTGATTATAAAATTAACCTGTTAGACAACGATGACAACTTCTACAAAGACAACGGTATCTCTACCGACGACGTTGTAGCTGTTGGTCTGGTTTATCAGTTCTAATTCCGTTTGTTCGCTTTGAGAAACCACCTTCGGGTGGTTTTTTTGTTTCAACAGAGTTATTCACTCTCTCATCAATTAGACCTAAACGTTAAATCCAAACATCGACAGTAACGAAATAACAAATATAAATCCTATATTCATAATTGATACCAATCCATACACAAGTCTACACTTATTGGCTATTATTCATCAGAAGCCAGCGCGATAATATGTCTATCAAATAAGGATGTTATAAACAGTGCAATGGATCTCTTGCTACGAACGTTTATGTTCGCCTTCATTTGAACTAAGGTATTATATGAAAAAGCTCATTCTCTCCACATTCATCATCGCCGCTACGGCTGGCTCCGCGTTTGCCGCTGATTTGCAAATACCATGGGCTGACAACAGCGGTGGAACCGAAAGTATTCACGTTGCCGCTCAAGGCCAAGACTTGAACTATCAACATCAGCAAGTCACGAAAACAATGGAAGGTACTTGGGCCGACAACAGCGGTAGCATTTCTCAAGATGAACAATCACTTACAAGCAACAAACCTGCTGTAGTCGCTGATCCTCACTTAATGCCACATCAAGGTTAGTGCTATACTTTTTCTTTCTAACCGCAGTAGAAATTACTGCGGTTTTTCTTTATATCATGGCGGGCAATCGCTGCTGCGCTCTTTAATCACTTCACCACTAGAGGCATTTGCCTTTCCGCCTACCTTTGTGCTTAACACATTTTAAAATAAATACATTCCTATGCTGGTGTAGTTTGAATGAATGATTGTGGTATTATATATAAAATGAATCATTCCACACCGAGAGTTTAAAATGTACGAAGATAATGAGATGAAGCTTTATATCATCCTTAATCGCAATCACGAAGTTAGCACATTAATGAATGCGGCCAGTCATCTTAGCGCTGGAATTACCGACTGCGCTAAAGAAATGCTATTTGATGCGTACCCAAATGCCAGTTCTGGATTACAAGCCAATATGAGCCATTACCCTGTCGTGGTGTTACAGGCTAAGAACAGTAGCCAACTCGCTAACGCGGTACAAAAAGCCCAAGAGGCAGAAATAACGTATAACTTCTTTACGGACACGATGTTATCTCACTCCGCAGAGCAACAGATCGCTGATACGTTAAATACGGAAATAGATAAGCTTGATTTTATTGCTATTGCCTTATTTGGTGACACGGAAAAACTGAAACCTATCACTAAAAAATTCTCAGTTTATAAATAGCCACATTAAATTAACCACGACAAAAAAGCATGTCTGAGACATGCTTTTTATTTTATCCTCACATGGATTGCGTAATATTTTTATTTTTTAATCATCGCCTGAACTTCCACTTCCACATCTAAGCCCATCACCAGTTCACAGCTTATTGCCGAACGAGCAGGATAACCTTGTTTAAAATAAGTAGCATATACCTGATTAAATTCTGCAAAGTGTTTCATATCGGATAACCAAACGGTTACTTTTACAATAGAGTCCATATCAGAACCACACTCTTTGAGCGTTTTAGCGATACTCTGCATAATATTTTCTGACTGTTCCGTTATGCTGCCATAAAGCGGCTTGCCGTCTGGAGACATTGAAACCTGCCCCGACAGAAACAAGAAGTCGCCTGCGCGTACCGCTTTGGCAAATGGAAACGGCAAATCACTGGCAAAACGCTGTAGGTTGGAAGACATAGATGCCCCTCAAAAGTGAAAAACTAGACAGAAATAATCCCATGAAGATAGAGCACCGCTTGACCGCTAATAATGACGCGCTCTTCTCCCTCTACATTCGTATAAAGCCGACAACCTAACTGCCCTTTTCTGCTGCCGCCCTGTTGAGCGCTAAGATCGCTACGCCGAAGTTTTTCAGCCCAAATCGGCGCTAAGCAGGTATGCGCCGACCCTGTAACAGGATCCTCGTTAACACCGACGTTTGGACCAAACCAGCGCGAAACGAAATCACAGTCGTGCCCCGCTGCGGTTACCACCACGCCTCGCACTTGGTATTGCGCAAGCAGCGAAAAGTCTGGCCGTAAGGCCTCCACTATTTCTGGAGAATCCACCAGCACGATATAGTCATCGGCCTTATAGACTTGGCGAATAGGCGTATTTAAGCTCAGCGCCTGCGCTAAACCTTCAGGAACATCAATGAGCTCCGGTTTTTTTGCGGGAAAATCCATCGCCAAAAACTCACCGTCACGAGAAACACTCAGCACGCCGCTGCGCGTAGCGAATCTCAACGTATCCTGTGTGGCACCACGTTGATTAAACAATACCCACGCCGTCGCCAGCGTCGCATGCCCACAGAGATCGACTTCCACGAGTGGCGTAAACCAGCGCAGTTCAATAATGTCGCTCTTTTGCACAAAGAATGCGGTTTCTGACAAATTGTTTTCTGCCGCAATTTTCTGAAGCACTTCATCCTCAACCCATTGTTCTAATGGGCACACCGCGGCTGGATTCCCGCCAAAAATTTGAGAGGTAAAGGCATCAACCTGAAAAATTTCAATTTGCATGATATTGCCCCAAGGATCGTTATACTTAGACACG
The DNA here is from genome assembly GCF_001816025.1 of Hafnia sp. HMSC23F03. Classification (NCBI taxonomy): domain Bacteria; kingdom Pseudomonadati; phylum Pseudomonadota; class Gammaproteobacteria; order Enterobacterales; family Hafniaceae; genus Hafnia; species Hafnia sp. HMSC23F03. The sequence goes on along the minus strand of NZ_KV824234.1, from coordinate 62,757 downwards.
AGTTTGGCTTTGACGGATTTCTTCAAGGTAGTTGTAAATGGTATAGCGCGTGACGCCGAGTGCCTTTGCCGCTTTCTCAACCCCGCCTTTTACGATGAATATTCCCCGCTCCTGCATCTGGCGCACCGCTTGTAGTTTGGCCTTTTTATTCATCACGCCGTTTTTAACGTCGGTGCATTGCATTGCATCTTGAATGATTTCTGCCATCAGAATTTCCATATCCGGTGGCTCAGATACCGGATGTTCAGTCGTCTGAATACCGCTTGCCAATAACTGCGCCAGACAGGCTTGTGCCGCTTCAATGCCGCTGATATCCGCATTCACACACAGGCTGGCAAACGGATGCCCCTGAGCATCCCGGTAAACGACCGTTGCACTGCGTAGTTTTTTACCCGACGGAGTCAATGTTTCATATCCCCCGACCACTGAAGGTTCGCCGCAGGACTCGCTTTTTATCTCCTGCATCACTGCACTGAAGCCGCGATCGTTTTGTGGACCCGATAGCACAGAACTCCCCATACGGCGCCCGGAAACGTGTCCGTTAACAATATCAATCACCGAGTTTTCTGGATGGGTGAGATCGTGGAGAACCACTTCAGTATTGCGACCAACGACGCAGCCAAGCATTTGCAAAGCACTACGCAACACCTTCAGCACCAGCCTGCGTTCGGCAATGATGGCAGGATCGGTGGTATCTGAAAGACAGGGTTCATTCAACATCGTTTTCATGCGGATTCAGGACTCTAGAAATGACAGATTTAGCGAGTATCACTTGACACGACAATATCAACATAAAGTTGTGATTTCAACTTTATGTTGAATTTTTCCGAATTTACTCCGTGGCATGAAACTGAAACATTAAGAACAAACGATGAGTTGGTCAGCGATAAATACACGCTCGATTTATAACACCATACAGAACACCAGAAGCGGTAAACTGGCTACCAGAGCAGCCAACACGCCCAGAACCGTTATCACGCCTCCTCCTTTCTGCGTCTTTGCAAGATATATCGAGCTGAGGGCTGATATCAGAGCCGCTACCAACAAGAATATACCAACAGCAAGGAACATCTCTGAATTAGCAGAGCATTGCTGACCACATCCGCTTCCACTAACGCCCGCGCCAATAGCCAAAACACCCAAGAAACTGATAAATAACCCCAACGCATCAAATACTACAGCTACTACCAACCAAAATGTTGAATTCTTTGTCATCGATATAAGTTCTTAAGTCTAATGTATAAATTGAAATTTATTTATCTTGGAGAGGGAAATTACTTTCCATTATTTTCAGTTAGTTTTTACCTATATATTATTACTATCCTCTGCTGAAATAGTTTAAAAGCGGAGAGCAAACTGCCTGAATAGCCAAAGAAGCGGTGTGCAAGCTACCAGCGTTATCAGAATACCCAAAATTATCATTACGACTCTTCCTTTCTGCATCGCAAGATGTACTGAGTAAACGGCTGAGAGGAAGGCTATAACTAAAAATAATACACCCGCAGCCATAGGGATATCGCCGCATTGCACGCAACCTCCGATACCCGCCCCTAGAGCAACGACGCCGCTAAATAATCCCATCGCATTAAACACTACAGCTACAGTCAACCAAATTTTTACCATCGATATAAGTCCCTACATCCAATATATAAAGTTAAGCCTATTTCCCTTCGTCAAAAAATCACGTTTCATTATTTTTTAGTTCAGCTTTTATCTATCTACCATTCAGGATTTCTATAAATATCTATTCAATAGTCATTGCAATTGATTACGATTACTCCCAACAGAATATCACTGCTATCAGCCCAGCCAGAACACCCAAAATCGTTATTATGATTCTGCCTGACTGCATCCTTGCAAGATATATCGAGTAAATGGCGGAGAGCAATGCTAACGCAAAAAATAATGCACTGGTAGTAAAGAGTATCACTACATCATTGGAGCATTGCAGGTCACATCCACGACCAAAGACACGTGCCCCATCAGCTAATACACCAAAGAAACGACTAAAAAATCCGATAGCATCGAACGCTACAGCCATTGCCAACCAAAATTTTGCATTTTTCATAGTTAAGATTAATACCTACGTGAAATGTATAAATTGAATCCCTTGCATTTAATACATATTAGATTCTGATTCGTACGAGTGTTACATCGGTGAAATTTCCCACTAAAATCCATCACGGTCTAATACAATTCGTGAGCCATGATGTATTTGCAGCACGAACCTCAGTCGTTATAGTAAATCAGTCAATTTTTAGGTCAACAACATATAACCTTTTAAGGTGCTAATTATTTTTTTGTATTAACTTCACCCCTTACAATATTAATCAACTAAAAAAATGAATAACGCCATCGTTAACAATAAAAACAAATGATATTAAAGTGATAAATACACCATCGGAATATATATATACATATAACTCGCGACTAACATCCCATGCTATAATTTTATATACAGTTACGTTTGTTAGAAAGTCCGAGATACACCACGGGCAAGCAGTTCTAGAAGTTGAGAAATGTTACCCCCAGAGACGCGATCCATAGGCAGAAGTCATGCTATCCGCTTTCTGCTATCGGTGCTTTATGGAATAAAGCCGCAAAACCCACTGGAATTCGTCGCCGTAATCCGTACCATACACGCCACGCAGCAACGCGGATCCCTTCGGCTATGTGCCATGAGCTGGTAAAATGCCAGATGACCCGCTTACGCATGAAACGACTATTGCCTGTAGGGCATTTCCCCCTGCGAGCCCCATAACACCGGATACATATTCAATGTCAGAAGATCAGACCATAAGCAAGAAAGAGCAATACAATCTGAACAAGTTGCAAAAGCGCCTGCGCCGCAACGTCGGTGAAGCCATTGTCGATTACAACATGATCGAAGAAGGCGACCGCATTATGGTTTGCCTGTCCGGCGGCAAAGATAGCTACACCATGCTGGAAATTCTGCGTAACCTACAGCAAAGCGCACCTATCAACTTCAGTTTAGTGGCGGTTAATCTCGATCAAAAACAGCCAGGATTCCCAGAAGATATTCTACCTGCCTATTTAGACAGCATCGGTGTGGAATACAAAATCGTAGAAGAAAACACCTACGGGATTGTAAAAGAGAAAATTCCAGAAGGTAAAACCACCTGCTCCCTGTGCTCGCGCCTGCGTCGCGGAATTTTATACCGCACGGCAACTGAGCTGGGCGCAACCAAGATTGCATTAGGTCATCACCGTGACGATATGCTGCAGACGCTGTTCTTAAACATGTTCTACGGCGGCAAACTGAAAGGCATGCCACCAAAGCTGATGAGCGACGATGGCAAACATATTGTCATTCGCCCTCTGGCCTATTGCCGTGAAAAAGACATTGAGCGTTTTGCCGAAGCACGCGCGTTCCCGATTATTCCGTGCAATCTGTGCGGATCACAACCAAACCTACAGCGTCAGGTGATTAAAGATATGCTGCGTGATTGGGATCGCCGTCACCCTGGTCGTATCGAAACCATGTTTAGCGCAATGCAAAATGTGGTGCCTTCTCACTTAGCTGATACCAACCTGTTCGACTTCAAAGGGATCCAGCACGGGAGTGAAGTGATTGACGGCGGTGATTTGGCCTTTGATCGTGAAGAGCTTCCGTTAGTCCCTGTGGGATTAACCGATGATGAAGACGCGCCTAACTTCGACAATGCGATTCGTCTGGACGTGGTTGAAGTAAAATAACTCGCCAGAGCCTTAGATTAACGCCGCGCTCAGCGGCGTTTTTTCAACCGGTGTATCAACACTCAATATGAAACAGTCGTCCAATGGCCTTCCTTCCATTCGACGTCATATTGACCTTACGAAACCCCGCAACTTTTTGTACCCAATGCTTGTGTTCGCACAGCGCAAAAAATTGTGCCCCTGCTTCACCTCCGAGATGAAACCGCCTTTCGCTCCAATCAAGGCAGCCACAGCAAATCTTTCGCTTGGTTTTATGTTCTAGATCGATGCCCAACATACTGAATTGTCGAAATCCTTCGTCAGTTAAAAATGTACCATCAGCCCCAAACCATCCGGCATGATTCATTGCATCATATATTTTCACCGCAATTTCACCCGCAAGATGATCGTAGCAGGTCCGAAGCATACGCAATTCAACCGGCGTTCTCGTTGCCGGTGTCGGATGGAGTTGCCATGAAATCCCCATCATCATCTCAATCAGCTCGGCAGTTTCCTTCCCCGCCAAACGGTAATAGCGATGCCGTCCCTGCGATAAACAGATAATCAACTTATTCGTTAAGAGTCGGTTAAGGTGCGCGCTGGCCGTAGAAGACGCGACGTCTGTAACAGCGGCCAGTTCAGTTGCCGTCCACGCCCGACCGTCCATCAACGCACAAAGTATTTTTACGCGAGACGGATCTGACATGGCAGCAGCCACGCCAGACATGGCGTCTTCAAGCACATCAGCTTGTGTCAACTGCTCGGCATTTATCGTGTTGTGCATAGCTTTAGACCTTCACAGCCCATTTTTCAGTGGCTTGCTGAGCGATTATGTCATTATCCGTAATGAGAATAAGCTGGTTAGCATGATCGCTATATTGAGTTAAAATATTAACACCTTTCTCAGATAGCGCTGCCGCAATTGCCCCTAGCTCCCCTAAACGCTCCTGCCTTAGCACTCTGATCAGCGGGCGGCAAACGCTGTTGACTCGAAACCCTTCACTCTCAAGAACCATTTTAGCCTTAAAGCCATCGGCGACCAGAAAGTGAGCGTGGCTTTCACCGCCTAACGCAAAGACGCCGCCACCTTCGAGTCCGATACCGTTAAGTGCCAAAACTTTCCCTAACCAAGCCAGCTCTCCAGGAGAGTTTTTCAAGATAATATGCACATCATACATGTTCATTCCCCTCTATTTTCTGATGAGTAATCTCTGAGCACACGGGCCACTCTGATTCGGTAATACGAGAAAATAGAGGCGCGCCCCTCAGCTTGGGCTTGTTGATGAAAGACATTCTTCTTCCATGCCAAAACCGACTCCTCGTCACGCCACCAAGACAGAGACAAGATCTTTCCTGTCTCTGACAGGCTCTGGAATCGTTCTATCGCAATAAAACCGTCGATCTGCTCGAGTAATGGTTTCAATTCGCTTGCAATGTCTAAATAACGGGCCTGCTTATCTAGGTGCGAATTTGCCTCAAAGATTACTGCTATCATCATTTCCCCTCCGGTCGGTTGATAAGCATTAATCTAGTGATTTCGTTCGAGAACGCTTCGTTGAAAAACGAAATATCCAAAGTGCACAAATGAAGGTGACGATGCAGAGGCTAGAGGGATGAAGGATTCGATAGGTATAGCGCTAGGTTTTAGGCAAAAAAAAATGCCGACTAAAGTCGGCATGTTACGAATTAAATGTGCTATGCAATAATTCAAAAATTAGGAAGTAAGACAATATGGAGCGCAACGCCCATCGCTTGGCGTTGCATTCACCTGCGAAATGAAGTTTGCCCTACCTCTAAAGGATAAATGTTGATGTGGCTCAATATCGCGGGCTGTTTTACCCTTTCATGCCGATTTATTTGATTTACCACAAAATTTTACAGCATAACTCACTATAACCATTTACTGCGTTTTAACCAGACCACAACGCAAACGCACAATAAAACTAGCAAAAAGCAAAATGTCGCGAAGGCAATGGGTGAGGTGTTCCCCGGTATGCCTCCAAGGTTAACGCCAAACAAACCGGTTAAAAACGTCGTCGGCAAGAACAGCATGGCGAGTAGCGACATCGTGTAAGTGCGACGGTTCATCGCGTCCGCCATCAAATTTGAGATTTCGTCAGCCAGAATAGCGGTACGTGCGATGCTGCCGTCTAAATCATCTAATCCTCGACCTAAGCGATCGGAAATATCCTGCATACGGCGACGATCGTCATCGGTCATCCACGGCAAACGTTCGCTGGCTAGACGTGCAAACACATCACGCTGCGGCGCCATGTAGCGGCGTAGAACAATCAACTGCTTACGGATAAGCGCGAGCTGCCCTCTTTCCGGCGTTTGCTGATCCAGGAGGTTATCTTCTAAATCAATAATTTTGTCATGCAGATCTTCAATAAATTCGCTGGCATGATCGGTCAGCGCATCGGCCACCTGTACCAACAAATCGCCGCTGCTTACAGGGCCAGTCCCGTTTTGCAGATCGGTCAGCACTTCATCGATGGCGTAAACCTTGCGATGGCGAGTCGATACCACCAGCTTATCCGTCATGTACAAACGAATAACCACCAGCTGATCTGGGCGGGAATCATTATTGAAGTTTATGCTGCGAAGCGTAATCATCGTGCCGTCACCCAGACGCGTGACTCGCGGGCGCATGCTTTCACCGCCCAAGCATTCACGCACTGAATCAGGCAGCAAAGAGGTACTATTCAGCCAGTTCTGACTCTCTTCACGCGCGTAATCCAAATGCAGCCAACAGGGATGTTCACTCGATGCCTGAGTCAGATCCGTCACCGGAACGCTGCCTCCCTTACCGTCGAGTTGTAAAGCGTAAACCGCATCCTGAATCTTTAATTGTTCGCCTGAAATGACATTAACGTCCGTCACAGCATCCCCTTTTTGTAGCCAAAACACTGTTGCTAATATTAGCCTTAACGTCTTGAAATTTAAACTTTCGTTTAATTTATCATACTTACCAATCCGTAAACTAATACGCCCCGCAGTTTGCACTGAAGGGCGTATTAGATATGGATTCTGGCGTTAAGCGGTTTCAATCACCGCCGTAGTCAGTCTAGACGTGCAGCATAAACGGTTTTGCTCATCAAAAATCTCGGTCTGCCATACCTGATGGCGGCGGCCAATATGTATTGCCTTACAGACACCGCGCACTCGCCCCTCACGCACGGAGCGTATGTGATTGGCGTTGATTTCCAGCCCAACCACCTGTTGTTTACCTTCGGAGCATAAATATCCCGCCAGCGAGCCTAGCGTTTCAGCCAATACCACCGAAGCACCGCCGTGCAGCAGCCCAAAAGGCTGAGTCGTTCGATGATCGACCGGCATCGTGCCTTCCAGCTCATCGTCGCCCATTCGGGTAATCTGAATGTCTAAGTGCCCGACCATACAATCATGGCCAATCTGATTAAGCTGCTCCAGCGTTGCCGCACGTTTCCAAATCATCGAACAATCTCCAAAAGTGCCTGTAATGGATGACGTAACCCGTTACCTTCAATACGTTTGACCTGACTACGGCAAGAATATCCGGGAGCGAGGCAGCGTTGGCGAGGTAAACGTTGCAGCGCCTGATGCCAAGACAGCTCATAAATGCCAAGCGAGTTAGCCAGATTTTTGCTCTCGTGACCATAGGTTCCAGCCATTCCGCAGCATCCAACGCTGACATTTTCTAGCGTTGCGCCATAGCGAGCAAAGATCTTCTGCCATTGCTGAGTGCTGGCTGGAAGCGCCGTAGTTTCGGTGCAATGGCCGAAAAGATACCATGCCTCACCGGTTTGCGGCGGTAATGTTTCTGGCTCTGGTAAAGCTTTCTGCAGCCACTCATGTACCAGTTGAACGCTAAAATCACCGCGCTGCTGACCTAAAATCTCGCGATATTCATCCCGATAGCAAAGTACTAGCGCGGGATCAACGCCCACCATCGGCATCCCCAGCCGCGCAATTCGATTCAGGAAATCAGCCGTCTTCTGCGCGGTTTTAGCAAAGCGAGTCAGGAAGCCTTTAATGTGCTGCGCCTTGCCGTTCGGCGAGAACGGCAGTAAAACCGGCTGGAAGCCCAACCGTTCGACCAGCCGCACAAAATCAGCCACTACCTGCGCATCATAGTAGGTAGTAAACGGATCTTGTACGATCAGCACGTGCCGCTGGCGATCTGACTCACCTAACTTTTCCAACTGTTCTAATGTGGTTTGGTAAGCGATGTGCCCAGCCAACGACTGTTTGAGCGTTGGCGTAGATAGCAGTGGCAAATCCACCATACCAATACGCTTTTCACTCATCTTACGCAGCCACGGCTGGCTAAAGAAGAAGTTAAACACCTTCGGCGCTTTAGCCATGAGCGGCGTATAACTTTCCACGCCCGCGACCAGATAATCTCGCACCGGACGCAGATAGCGAGTGTGATACAACTGAAGAAAACGCGAACGGAAACCCGGCACGTCAATTTTTATCGGGCACTGTGTCGAGCATGCTTTGCAGGCCAAACAGCCCGACATCGCCTCTTTCACCTCATGGGAGAAATCGTACTCACCCTTTTTCGCATGCCACGTATTACGCGTTTTTTCGATCATCGCACGCACGGTAGACTGCTCACCCAACGTTTGTTCCAGCGTTAGCGGGTCTACGCCCTGCTCCGAAAGCAAACGCAGCCATTCACGTACCAACGTTGCTCGTCCTTTTGGTGAATGGATACGGTCGCCGGTGATTTTCATCGAAGGACACATCGGACTGCGAACATCAAAGTTAAAGCACAGGCCGTTACCGTTACACTCCATCGCGCCGCGAAATTCACTGCGTACCTCAAGCGGAATGCGGCGGTCGAAGGTGCCTCGTTTGGCAGCATCGACCTGCATCATCGGTTCATCGCATCCCAAAGGAGGACAAATTTTGCCCGGATTTAATCGGTTGTCTGGATCGAACGCCGCTTTGACGCGACGCAGTTCAGTAAATAACGCCTCACCAAAAAATGCCGGGCTGTACTGGGCACGAAAACCTTTGCCATGTTCGCCCCACAAAAGCCCGCCGTATTTGGCCGTCAGTTCTACAACTTTATCCGATAACGTTTTCATCAGCATTTCCTGCTGAGGATCGCACATATCTAAAGCAGGACGTACGTGTAGCACGCCAGCATCTACGTGCCCAAACATGCCATAGGTCAGTTGATGGCTATCGAGTAAAGCGCGGAATTCGGCAATATAGTCGGCCAGATGCTGTGGCGGCACGCAGGTGTCTTCGACAAAAGGAATGGGCTTCGCTTGTCCTTTGGCATTCCCCAGCAGCCCCACGGCTTTTTTGCGCATCGCATAGATTCGCTCAATGCCAGCGAGTTCTTCGCAAACCTGATATCCAATGACGCCGGCCTGCTGCGTGGCCATTAGCTCATCCATGCGCTGACACAGCGCCGCAACACGCCCGTCAATCAACGCGGCATCATCCCCAGCAAACTCAACGATATTTAAGCCAAGCATCTCTTTATCAGGGACATCAAGAATCAGTTCGCTAACCGAGTGCCAAACGATATCTTCACGAGCCAGATTCAACACCCGAGAATCGACGGTTTCAACCGACAGCGCTTTAGCTTCAACCATATAAGGTGCGTTACGTAGCGCGGAATCAAAGGAGTCATATTTGATGTTGACCAAGCGCCGCACCTTCGGGATCGGCGTGATATCCAACTTGGCTTCGGTAACAAAGGTCAACGTTCCTTCCGAACCAGTAACAATGCGAGTCAGATCGAAAGTCTGTAAATCGTCGCTGAATACGTGACGCAGGTCGTAACCGGTCAAGAAACGGTTTAGGACGGGAAACTTTTCAATAATCAACGCACGATTATCACGACAGGAATCCAGCACCGCACGGTAGATACTGCCGCTCTTAGTGCCAGTCTGCGCCAGCTTTTCCGCTAACTCGACGGGGATAGGCGCGGTATCGAGCAATTCGCCACCTAATAGAACCGTGCGCAAGGCCAAAACGTGATCGGATGTTTTGCCGTAAACCAGTGACCCCTGCCCTGAGGCATCGGTATTGATCATGCCGCCCAGCGTAGCGCGGTTGCTGGTGGAGAGCTCAGGTGCAAAGAAGTAACCATAGGGTTTTAAATATTGATTCAGCTGATCTTTAATCACCCCAGCTTCCACTCTTACCCAACCTTCCTGCGGATTGATCTCCAAAATGCGATTCATGTAACGAGACATATCCACCACAATACCGCGATTGAGCGACTGCCCGTTGGTGCCCGTTCCGCCACCGCGCGGAGTAAAGACCAGCGTGCGGTAGCGCTCTTCGCAGGCCAATCTCGCGATAAGCGCAACATCCGGCGTAGAACGAGGAAAAAGTACCGCATCAGGTAAAAGCTGGTAAATACTATTGTCCGTCGCCATTGTCAGACGCGCGGCATAACTCGTATCAGTATCGCCGGTAAAACCGCCGTCCTTCAGTGACTGCAAGAAATCCAGCACCAGTTGAACGAGTCCTGGTGCCTGTGAAATTTGTGGGATCATCCGTCTCGACCCTGTCATGGATGCTTATCAAATAAGAGTTATCAAAGCGTGCTCACATTCAAACCATCTGCGCCTGTACGCAGTTCCTGAACCTGAAAGGCAGATTCATCCTTTTTTATTATTTATACGCATTTTTGCCTCAGACAAAAAATACGAGCCTTAAGAAGCTATCACAAAAAATGCGTGGATGCCGATGGTGACCTAAACAAAATTTACCTTTTACTAACAAAGCGATTGCAAGCATGCAAACGATTTCGCTCCCTATGCGCACTATTCTCCGAGCTTTATGTTGATGGAAAAAGCAAACCGACAAAAAAAACCGCTCACGGCGATGTCTTAATGTTTCGTTAAGATTCGAAATAGATACTGCAACTCTGGTTATCGCTATTGAGTGAGTTCACTGATGTATTTCCCTAAAACGTCCATCGAATTTGTTGCACAGTTATTTACTGCTGCTACGGTGATCGCCTTTATCGCTCATTATTTCACCACCCTCTAAGTTATCTTTTCTGCTCTGCCCCCACTGTCGATCGTATCCCAGTGGGTTTTTCTGTTAATTAATTGAATATCCACGCTCAAATAACATCCAACTGCTATGCTTGCATACATCGAGGCGCTAGGGTTTTTGTCGATGATAGTTCATCATAGGCATAGGGAACTCAATGTTCTATTTTAGGATGGATTTCAAATGTATAATTCGCAGTACAAATACGACTTACCCCGCATTATGTTTGGGGTTTTGTTTGTATCCCTCATGATAGTTGCCTGCCTTTGGGTAGTGAGACCATTTATTCTTGGATTCGCTTGGGCAAGCATGATTGTTATTGCCACTTGGCCAGTGCTTATTAAGCTACAGAACATATTTTGGGGTAAGCGCTGGATAGCCGTACTCCTGATGACGATCTTACTTCTTCTGCTTTTTATTATTCCTATCGCTTTAGTGATTGGCAGCCTAATTGATAATAGCGGTCCTGTTTTAGAATGGGCCTCTTCCGCTAAAAACTGGTCAGTTCCAGACCTACTCTGGCTAAAAAGCATTCCTGCGGTCGGGCATAAACTCTATAACAGTTGGCACTCAATGTTAGCGGGTGGCGGCAGTATCATCATTGCCAAAATACAACCCTATATCGGACAAACCATCACGTGGTTTGTCGCACAGGCAGCTCACGTAGGCTCTTTTGTGTTGCATTGTTCGCTGATGCTGTTATTTAGCGCACTTTTATATAGCCGTGGTGAAGACGTCGCCTTAGGCATCCGACATTTTGCAGTCCGTTTAGGCTCTGACCGTGGCGATGCCGCCGTTGTATTGGCCGCTCAGGCTATCCGAGCTGTTGCTCTTGGTGTGGTGGTCACTGCATTAGTACAATCCGTTCTTGGCGGGATTGGCTTGGCTATCAGCGGTATCGGTTATGCCACGCTGCTCACGGTCTTAATGTTCATTTGTTGTCTGGCACAGCTAGGCCCATTGCTGGTGCTAGTCCCTGCTATCATCTGGCTCTACTGGACCGGTGATACAACATGGGGCACCGTATTGCTCGTCTGGAGTTGTGTGGTCGGTACGCTGGACAATTTCCTTCGCCCAGCGCTCATCCGTATGGGCGCAGATCTCCCCATGATCCTCATTTTGTCTGGTGTTATCGGTGGGCTGCTAGCCTTCGGTATGATTGGCCTATTCATTGGTCCAGTGGTTCTTGCCGTCTCGTATCGTCTGGTCTCGGCATGGGTTCACGAAGCCCCTGAGCCAAGCAAAGATGCAGAGCAAGTGGCTAAGGAACTTGATCAATTATAATATATTTTTATATATAAACTATCACGGGGCCAATGGCCCCGTTTTTAATTAATAAGATAATTCGTGTTTTTAAACCATGAATTTAAGAATATCCTCAAGTTGTCCGCTTAATAAATAATAAATAAGTATTTTCCTTTTATATTATTGCCTAATTTTTCAGCCTTTAGGGAATAATCTTAATTCTCGGCGTAAAAGTCATTGTCGTTATCCTGATAATTCGTTATATAATATGACTTCAATGTTATTCAGATGATTCTTAATGACGATGCAAGTCATGATACCTATCATGTTCAGTAACTTAGATTGCTAAGTACCCCTAAAGGAGCCGCTTGTTCAAGCGTCACTTCTTACCGAATTGCTGTGTGTAGTCTTTGCCCATCACCCTATGATGGGCTTTTTTTTTATTCTTTTTTGATCGATGAATAATCAATCATTTTCTTACTAACCCCTCTATTTTTACCTGCGCCTTTACGAAATTAAGCAAAAAAAAGCGGCTGTATTTAGCAGCCGCTCAGAAATAATTACGTATAATTAATATGCAAATCTATTTCTCTGACAAATTAATCCACGTTTGAACAACGGTATCAGGATTTAAGGACAAACTATCAATACCTTCGTCCATCAGCCAGCGTGCAAAATCTTCATGATCCGATGGACCTTGACCACAAATACCCACATATTTCCCTTGTGCTTTCGCTGCTCGTATCGCCATAGAGAGCAACGCTTTCACTGCCTCATTACGTTCGTCAAACAGTTCGGAAACAACGCCGGAGTCACGATCTAAGCCAAGCGTAAGCTGAGTCATATCATTGGAGCCGATAGAGAAACCATCGAAATACTCAAGGAACTGGTCAGCAAGCAACGCATTCGACGGAATCTCGCACATCATGATGACTTTCAAACCGTTCTCACCGCGCTTTAAGCCCTCGGACGCGAGTTGATTCACCACGGCCTCTGCCTGTGCAACGGTACGAACAAACGGGATCATGACTTCGACGTTAGTCAGCCCCATATCGTTGCGCACACGCTTCACTGCGGCGCACTCTAACGCAAAGCAATCTTTGAAGCTGTCAGCGACATAGCGACCTGCTCCACGGAAGCCCAGCATCGGGTTCTCTTCATGCGGCTCATAGCGCTCACCGCCCACCAGATTGGCATATTCATTAGACTTAAAGTCGGACAGACGCACGATAACGCGTTTTGGCCAGAAAGCGGCCGCCAAAGTAGCGATGCCTTCCGTCAAACGGCCCACGTAGAACTCAACCGGGCTATCATAGCCCTGCATCATCTGCTTGATTTCAGCCTGTGTTTCAGCATCTTGCTGATCAAACTCCAACAGCGCGCGCGGATGTACACCGATCATACGGTTAATGATAAATTCTAGACGGGCTAACCCCACACCTTCGTTTGGCAAACGAGCAAAATCGAAAGCGCGATCGGGATTGCCGATATTCATCATAATTTTCAGCGGCAGTTCCGGCATCGTCGATACCTGAGAGCTATGCACCGTGAAGTCCAGCATGTCGCTGTAAACATAGCCCGTGTCACCCTCTGCGCAGGAGACCGTCACTTTCTGACCGTATTTTAAGTGATCGGTTGCATCACCGCAGCCAACGACGGCTGGAATACCTAGTTCACGAGCGATAATCGCCGCATGGCAGGTGCGCCCACCACGGTTAGTCACGATTGCCGACGCTTTCTTCATGATCGGCTCCCAATCGGGATCGGTCATATCGGTAACCAACACATCACCCGGCTCGATGCGGTTCATCTCGCTGATATCATGAATCACCTTAACCGGACCTGCACCAATGCGGTGGCCGATAGCACGGCCTTCGGTCAATACTTCGCTATGTCCTGTCAGTTGATAACGTTCCATCACCTGTTCGTTAGAACGAACGGTTTCTGGACGCGCTTGCACGATATACAGCTTACCGGTATGGCCATCTTTGGCCCATTCGATATCCATCGGGCGGCCATAGTGTTTCTCAATCATCAAAGCCTGATGAGCCAATTGCTCAACTTCGTGATCGTTCAAACTGAAACGATTGCGCGCCGCCTCTTCAACATCTTCAATGCGTACCTGCTTACCGTGCTCTTGGCTATCGGCATACACCATACGAATTTTCTTCGAGCCCATGGTTCTACGCACAATCGCGGGTTTGCCTTTTTGCAGCGTTGGCTTATGCACATAAAATTCATCTGGGTTGACCGCGCCCTGCACCACCATTTCACCTAAGCCATAGGCCGACGTGATAAACACGACTTGGTCAAAACCAGACTCAGTATCAATGGTGAACATGACACCAGCAGCAGCCAGATCCGAGCGCACCATCAGTTGTACGCCCGCAGACAGTGCGACGCCGCGATGATCGTACCCTTGGTGTACGCGGTAGGAGATCGCACGGTCGTTAAACAGCGAAGCGAAGACATGCTTCACCGCGACCATGACGGCTTCAATACCCTGAACGTTAAGGAAAGTTTCTTGCTGGCCAGCAAACGATGCATCTGGCATATCTTCAGCGGTGGCCGAAGAGCGCACGGCGAAAGAGGCATCCGCATTGTCTTGGGCGAGCTGTTGATATGCGCTACGAATGTCACGCTCAAGCTCAGGCGTAAATGGCGTTTCAACGACCCACTGGCGGATCTGTGCGCCCGCTTTAGCCAGTTGTGCAACGTCATCGATATCTGTCTTATCCAGCAATTCATAAATACGCTGATTAACACCGCTTTGTTCGAGAAAATCATTGAACGCTTGTGCTGTGGTTGCAAAACCATTCGGCACGGAAACACCAAGCTCAGACAGATTGGTGATCATTTCACCCAGAGAGGCATTTTTGCCCCCCACCCGATCAACATCGTGCATTCCGAGCTGGTTGTACCAAAGCACGTTATGCAAGTCAGGGCCGTTACTAGACATCGAGACAATCCTTTTCACATTCAAAGATGGGTACAGAAAATAATTGTGGCCGCAAATTCGGCGTTTTCAGACTAGCACAATGTGAGGTTTCGCCAAGACAGGTGAATCGATCCACCTATTGGTAAATATCATGAATTTTCTTCAAACCGCACTTTTTTACTCTGACAAGCTGAAATCCGTCAGCTAATAACCAGAGCAAAACCAAGGACAATCGATTCTTCACAAGCAAACGATTACTATAGTTATTATGTCCATACACTTTTTTTGCACACCACAGCCAATACCTCTGCAGCGCAGAGTCTCAACGCGTGTCGATCTGCCCCCTAAATAAGCGTTGTATTTATAAATAGCTATTACCTTACATCGGTGTTAAGTTGCTCTATCATCAGCCAGAAGAATAAATCCCTGCCATCATTAATATTTTCACGACCCGGCTGTTGTGAATATCTCCCCAACGTGTTCTAGCATTTAACATCCATCAGATTTTTTAATTTTCATTTTCTTTATGTGCATACGAATCATAACGAAGCACTATGTTTTTCGTCTGTTTAATAGAATTTAATTCTCACCAAGGAATTTCTATGCTTGCCTATTTTCTGCTGGTCCACCGCTATCCGAACCAATTTAAACGACTCTTTAAAGCCATTTATCATGCGGATAACCAATATGTTGTCCATATAGATAAAAGCTCAAGTGAAGAGACTCATCAAGATATCCATCAATTTCTAAGCGAATACCCCAATGCATCTTTAATAGAAAGTATGGATGCCAACTGGGGCGGCTATAGCTTAGTGGACGCTGAATTACGCGGCATGAAAATGCTGTTAGAAAAAAGCAACTCTTGGGAGTTTTTCATTAACTTGAGTGGTCAAGATTTCCCGCTACAATCCCAAGAAAATATTTGTCAGTTTCTAATAAAGAATAAAGGCCGTAACTTTATAAAAATGTCTAATCAAAAAGACACCCGCCCAGAAACCATGCATCGAATAGAAAAATATGTCGAGGAATCAGGACGTAACATCACTGAAGTGCCTTCCAAAAACCGGCCATTTATGAAAGATGTCACCCCCTATATTGGCAATCAGTGGATGATTTTATGTCGTGAGTTTTGTGAATTTGTCACTCACAGCGATGAAATTAAGAAATTTCGTGATTTTTATCGCCATTCGCTGATCGCAGACGAAGGTTTCTTCCAAACTGTATTGATGAATACCTCTTATCCCCCTAGCGTTATCAATGACGATAAAAGGGCTATTGACTGGATCCCGATGGGAGATATTAAGCTTAGACCCCGCGACTTCACGGCTCTGGATGAAAAACACTTATGTTCCAGCAAAAATCTTTTTGCTAGAAAATTTGATGAAACGATTGATAGCGACATTTTAACTATTTTGGAAAAGCACATCACGACGCCGCAGAATTTTATCCCGGCTAAAAGCATAATTTAAATCGTTGACAGCGCTATCCCTGCCAGAGAATTTGCTTTTTTGCTCAAATAAACGTATTTTTATGCACCTACATGGGGTGAAATAATGAGACTATTCCCATTATTCTCATGATTTCCCTTATGTTTGGTTAAAATACCATTTTTACACGAGCTTCAGGCCTATTTCCTAAATTGTTGGCCTCTTCAGTTTTTTAACCATACCCCAAATCCTTGGTTTTGTATCAGTAATCTGTGGCTCTCCTTACCGAGGCGACAAACCAACTACCGATTCAACGTCAACGATGTGGGTATACGCAAATAGGCATAGCGTCACTATAGACGGTCTCCCAAGTCAGGATGCTCACTAAATTAGTATGCTCATCGCTTTAAGGTTAATACCATGATTTTCACTGAATCAGAGCTTCAAGATATCACCCGCTGCATGGATCTGTTTTTGTCTAAACGCCGTCCTGCTGAAAATATGCGACACGAATCAGACCTTCAGTACCGCATCAAAGGTCATGACATCGACATTTATGAGTTACATGCCACCGACGACAGTAAGAAATCCAAGATGGTTGAACATCCATCGATAAAAATTACCTACGTCGAAGATACCAAACAGTGGACACTCTACTGGATGCGCCCAAACGCTGAATGGCACCTCTATCAAGATGACACCGTTCCTTCTTTCAGCATCGCCATGCGCATTGTCGATCGCGATGAATTTGGCTGCTTCTTCGGCTAAGTTCTCAACAAAAAGCACAAAGCCGGATCGATGCCACCAGTTTGAAATATAAAATATGTAAATAAAATGTGAGTGCGCTAGAGTAGGAACAATACAAGAAAGTCCCTACAGGAGCGCGGAGTGGAAAGAAGCGTATTTTATATTTCAGATGGTACGGCAATCACCGCCGAGGTTCTCGGACACGCGGTGCTCTCGCAATTCCCCGTCGATATCACCTCTTTTACCTTACCCTTTGTTGAAACTGAAACGCGCGCTGAAGCCGTGTGTCAGCAAATTAATGATATCTATCATCGCACCGGCTCTCGCCCGCTGGTGTTCTACTCGATTGTCTCGCCAAAAATTCGTGAAATCATTCACAGCAGTGAAGGTTTTTGTCAGGATATCGTCCGTTCTCTGGTCGCCCCTTTACAGGACGAACTGGGCATGAGCCCCGTGCACGTCGCAAATCTGACGCACGGTTTAACCGAACATAACTTGCTGAAATACGATGCTCGTATCGCCGCCATTGATTATACGTTAGCGCACGACGACGGCATTTCGCTACGTAACCTCGACCAAGCGCAAGTCATTCTGCTCGGCGTTTCCCGATGTGGAAAAACCCCCACCAGTCTTTATCTCGCCATGCAGTTTGGTATCCGTGCGGCAAACTACCCGTTCACCGCCGACGATATGGATAACCTACAGCTGCCTCCAGCGCTTAAGGCACATCAGCATAAACTCTTCGGCTTAACGATAAACCCAGATCGTCTAGCCGCAATTCGTGAAGGACGCCGCGAAAACAGCCGCTATGCCTCCATGCGCCAGTGCCGCTTAGAATTAGCTGAAGTAGAAGCGCTGTATCGCAAAAATCAGATCCGCTACCTCAACACCACTAATCACTCAGTTGAAGAGATTGCCACTAAGATCCTCGATACTTTAGGTTTGAGCAGACGGATGTATTAGCGCTAATCACATCGCTAGATACGCACAGGATAGTGGTTTCTGTGCGTTATTAATTTGATATTTTCCCCTCATACCTACATCGTTATTTTGTGTTAAAAACACACACCCAATCATTTTGTACACATGTACTAGTAAAAAAGTACGCCATTCGTACATAAAATGAACAGCCCGCTATTGATTTGTTTGTCAATTGCTTTATTGTGATCGTCATCACTTCCCGGTACTCCTGCCGTAGCGAAGAACAGATTTAGAGATGGTTATGCACAAGACCGATGAATTGCGAACCGCGCGCATCGACACCCTTGTTACGCCTGAAGAACTGGCGCAGCAACTGCCTGTTGGATTGCAGGTCGCAGAAAACGTGACAGCGTCACGTAAGCGAATTGAACAAATACTCAGTGGTGATGATAAACGCCTACTGGTTATCGTTGGCCCCTGCTCGATCCATGATATCAATGCTGCCATTGATTACGCCCAGCGTTTATCAGCAATGCGTGACAAATACCAAGACCGCTTGGAAATTGTCATGCGGACCTATTTTGAAAAACCGCGCACGGTGATTGGCTGGAAAGGATTAATTTCCGACCCCGATCTCAATGGCTCATACCGCGTCAATCACGGCATTCGCTTAGCTCGTGAACTACTATTGAAGGTGAACGAATTAGGCGTACCAACCGCCACCGAGTTCCTTGATATGGTGACCGGTCAATATATCGCCGATCTGATCAGTTGGGGCGCTATCGGTGCACGCACCACCGAAAGCCAAATCCATCGCGAGATGGCGTCAGCGCTCTCCTGTCCGGTAGGTTTCAAAAATGGTACCGACGGTAATACACGTATTGCGATTGATGCCATCCGTGCGGCGCGCTCTAGCCATATGTTCTTATCCCCAGATAAGCATGGCCAGATGACCATCTACCAAACCAGCGGCAATCCCTACGGGCATATCATTATGCGCGGCGGTAAAACGCCGAACTATCACGCCGATGACATCGCCAGCGCCTGCGACAGCCTGCGTGAGTTTGATTTGCCTGAGCATTTGGTTATCGACTTCAGCCATGGTAACTGCCAAAAAATGCACCGTCGTCAGCTAGACGTGGCCGCCAATGTCGGACAACAAATCCGCGATGGGTCACAGGCTATCGTAGGCGTCATGGCAGAAAGTTTCTTAGTCGAAGGAACGCAGAAAAATGTTCCGGGACAAGCTCTTACCTATGGCCAGTCAATCACCGATCCGTGTTTGAGCTGGAAAGATACCGAGACATTACTCGAGTTGTTGGCCGATGCCGTTAGCGCTCGGCTGTCATCATCCTAATTCACGCCCCATCGTCTTCATGAACCGGCCATTGCGCCGGTTTTTTTTCGCCTGACTACGCCTTAATCATATTGGTATTAATTATCATTTCGTTTTGACGTAGATCATTCTATAGTGATTTCCCTGTTGATCAAATGATTATGATTATCATTTAATGTCGGCCTTTATCAAAAAAGTCACCAAGGAAATTTGCGCATGTATTTGGATCTAGCGCCCTATTTCGCCGCGGAAGAAGGCATCCCTTTCCGTGACCGATGGGCAACCATGCCATGGCGAAATCAAAAGCCAGTCTCGCCAGAAAGCGTTGATCAGCACTGGCAAAGCATCCTGAATAGCAGCGTCGAGGCGAATAAGCGCCTGCTGTACCTGCATATTCCCTTCTGTGCGACACACTGCAAATTCTGCGGTTTCTATCAAAATAAACTGGAAGCAGAAGCAACCGAGCAATATTGCGACTATCTGGTGCGCGAAATTGAAATGGAGGCTTCCAGCCCGCTTCATCAGTCTGCGCCTATCCACGCGATCTATTTTGGCGGAGGCACACCGACCGCGCTGTCTGCGACTCAGCTAAACCGTATTATCAGCACGCTGAAACGCCTGCTTCCGTTGGCTCCAGACTGTGAAATCACCGTTGAAGGACGTATTCTCAACTTTGATGACGAACGCGTCGATGCCTGCCTTGAAGCCGGAGCAAACCGCTTTTCGATCGGTATTCAAACCTTCAATACCCGCATCCGTCAGCGTATGGGGCGTCGAGCTACTGGCGAAGAAGCCGTTGCGTTTATGCGCCAATTGGCTGAACGCGATCGCGCGGCCGTGGTGTGCGACCTGATGTTTGGTCTGCCAGAACAGACCATGCAGGACTGGCAAAACGATCTCGACATCGTCAGCGATCTACCGTTAGACGGCGTTGACCTCTATGCGTTAAACCTGCTGCCTTCTACTCCGTTGGGAAAGGCCGTAGAAAACAAACGCGTGACGCTCCCCGACGTCACTCAACGCCGAGATTTTTACCTCACGGGAGAAGCCTTTTTAGCCGATGAAGGCTGGCGTCAGCTCAGTAACAGCCATTGGGCGCGCACCACAAGGGAGCGTAATCTGTACAACCTGCTGATCAAACAAGGGGCGGACTGTCTTGCTTTTGGCAGCTGTGCTGGCGGAAATATCGACGGTCAGTCTTATATGATGGAACGCAGCCTTGAACGTTATTATCAAAAGCTTGATGAAGGGCGTAAGCCAATCATGATGATGACGTCACGCAGCGAGCAGCACCGCTGGCGTTTGACGCTGCAAGGCGGTATCGAGGTGGGATATTTTGACCTTAAACGCGTACTTTCCAATCCATCACCGCTCCTTCCATTACTGCAACAATGGCAAAAATGCGGCCTCATGCAGGTTAACGGAACTCGTTTTCTCCTGACTCCCGCGGGCCGTTTCTGGGCTAGCAACATTATGCAGGCACTGCAAACTCTCGTCCCTCAACTATTAGAAACCAAGCAACCTATTTTGGAGCCAACAGCATGAGCACTCCCTCTTCAGCACAACAACACGATTTAATGGCGTACCTAAGCACTAACCCAGACGG
The DNA here is from genome assembly GCF_001816025.1 of Hafnia sp. HMSC23F03. NCBI lineage: Bacteria > Pseudomonadati > Pseudomonadota > Gammaproteobacteria > Enterobacterales > Hafniaceae > Hafnia > Hafnia sp. HMSC23F03. Next base: position 41,827 of record NZ_KV824234.1, on the reverse strand, counting down.
CACGGTTGAAGATATCGCCAAACGTTACAACGTCACTCCGTTAGACGTTATCCGTTTAACGCCGGGTGCGCAGATTTTCGACGGCACACAGTTTGACACGGTTTGGGATGAAATCACCCAATGGGGAGACGTCACGACGCTGGTCAACAATGATGACTTGATCCTTGAGTTTCATGGCGAATTACCCACCGGTACTCATCGCCATGGTTTCTTTAACTTACGCGGTAAAAAGGGCCTCAGCGGCCACATTCGCGCCACCCATTGCCAACATATCGCACTGGTCGAACGCCCATTTATGGGAATGGACACTGCATCAGTCTGGTTCATTAACGAGGCTGGCCGCGCCATGATGAAAATTTTTGTTGGCCGCGATAGCCACCGCAAGCTGCTGACCGAACAGTTAGACGCCTTCCGTGCGTTATCTAGCAAGATTGCAACAAAGCTGGAGTCTTGCGTATGACACCTTGGTTAATCTTCGGTGCAGGTAGCGGCGTCGGCGCCGAACTGGTCACTTTGGGCCTACAAGAAAAGCGCCCTATTTTTGCACTCGTCAGAAACCCAGAGCAGGCCGACACTCTACGCAAAAAAGGTATAACGGTGCTTGAAGGCGATGCACTCAACGCGGATCAGGTTGAAAAAATCTGTCAGATGGCAGGCGAAAAAGCTCGAATTGTCTCTACGTTAGGCAGCCGTGAAGGCGACTATCTGGGGAATCGACTGATCATTGATACCGCTGAGCGCTGCGGCCTCACCCATATGATGCTAGTCACCTCTATTGGCTGTGGCGATAGTTGGCCCACCCTCTCTGAACGTGCCAAAAAAGCCTTTGGACAAGCGGTGCGTGAGAAATCACTGGCGGAATGCTGGCTGCAAACCAGTCAGCTACAAAGCTGTATTTTACGCCCAGGTGGACTCTTCAACGGCGAAGCAACCGGAAACGGCCAATGTGTTCAGGGTGAGGCTCATGGCCTTATCCGCCGTGCTGACGTTGCCTTGCTTATTCAAAAGCGAATAGATGATGAAAGTTCATACGGGAAAATCTTCGCGCTGATTGACCCGATGCTGAAACCATAAAAAGGTTCACATTTTTTGCAAAAATATCTTGCTGTGCTCAGCGCATTTCATGATAATGATTCTCATTGTGATAACAATTAACATTCACTTACTATTTGTAAGAAAGAGCGCATATGGAAAAGCCGAATATTGATCCTCAATCCGTTGATTTGCTGAATTTGTCGACTCACCAAAGCCCTACGCTATATACCTCGGCTGCGGCAACGATTGACAGTCACGCACTGTTAGGCGACGAGGGAAAAGTCATTATTCAGCACCAAGGCGAACAGTATCAACTGCGCCAAACAAAATCAGGCAAACTGATCCTGACCAAGTAATCAGTACACCATTAACTTTAATCCAAACATTAATTTTGCCAGCCACCCAGCCTTTTATTAGGCAAGGCAGCCAGCAGCCCTGATGCTATGTTTTAATACATACGGAGTGTTGCCCCATGTCTTGTTCCACCCGCGCCAGGCTGGCTCGTTCAACCTTTAGTCCTTCCCGCTTAAGCATCGCTGTGGCTTGCGCCCTACCTTTATTCGCTCATGCGGATACATTGGTTGATACTCCCGCTAGCTCCACGTCTCAAGAAATTGCTTACACTGGAAACACGCCTGCGGGTGGCAAAGACAGCAACCGCCAGCAAAGCGTCATGACCGTCACCGCAACAGGCAACGAACGTGACAGCTTTGAAGCGCCAATGATGGTGTCTGTTCTGGAAAACAACGATCCAGAAACGATGACTGCTAGCTCGGCCCCCGACATGCTGCGCCATATTCCGGGTGTAACCATTTCTGGCGGTAGCCGTGCTAATGGGCAAGATATCAGCATGCGCGGCTACGATCGTCGCGGCGTTTTGGTTCTGGTTGATGGCGTTCGCCAAGGCACAGATACTGGACATCTAAACGGTACCTTCCTTGATCCCGCGCTTATCAAACGCGTCGAAGTGGTACGTGGTCCAGGAGCATTACTGTACGGCAGCGGCGCATTGGGTGGCGTAATCTCTTACGAAACCGTCGATGCCGCAGACCTGCTGATGCCGGGCAAAAATACGGGTTATCGCGTATTTGGCACTGCAGGCACACAGGATCACAGCCTCGGCATGGGCGCGAGCGCATACGGAAAAACCGATGATTTAGACGGCATTATCTCATTTAGCACCCGCGACCGCGGTAACTTGCGCATGAGTAACGGCTTTAATTCACCGAATGATGAAACCATCAGCAACGTTCTCACCAAAGGAACGTGGACAATTGACGAAAACCAGTCGTTGTCCGGTGATTTGCGTTATTACAACAATGCCGCGCGTGAACCTAAAAACCCTCAGACAGAAAATGCGGGCACCGGCAATGTCATGACCGACCGCTCCACTATTCAGCGCGATGCGCAGGCGACCTACAAACTGAAACCGGTGGGTCAAGACTGGCTCGATGCCACGCTGACCGGCTATACCTCTGAAGTGAAAATTAACGCGAGCCCAACAGGGACATCCTACGAAGAGCGCAAGCAAACCACGAACGGAGCCAAACTGGAAAACCGTAGCCGTCTGTTTGCCGACAGCTTTGCCTCTCACTTGCTGACTTACGGTACAGAAGCCTACAAACAGAAGCAGACGCCAGGCGGCGCGACCACTGGTTTCCCACAGGCGGATATCAAATTTGCTTCTGGCTGGTTGCAGGATGAAATCACGCTGCGCGACTTACCCGTCGATATTGTAGCCGGTACTCGCTACGACAATTATAAAGGTAGCAGCGACGGCTACGATGATGTTAATGCCGACAAGTGGTCATCGCGTGCCGCAATGACCATTAACCCAACCGACTGGTTGATGATCTTCGGTAGCTATGCCCAAGCATTCCGCGCGCCAACGATGGGCGAAATGTATAACGACGCCCTGCACTTCCAAATGGGCCCAGGAATGGCGAACTATTGGAAGCCAAATCCAAATCTGAAGCCTGAAACCAATGAAACCCAAGAAGTTGGCTTTGGTCTGCGCTTTGACGACGTGCTGATGGCCAATGACTCCCTGAAGTTCAAATCAAGTTACTTCGGTACCAAAGCCAAGGACTACATCAAAACCCAGGTCACGATGGATATGGGCTTTGTTAACGGTCGATTCGGCTGTATCGATTGCAGCACTACGTCAACCAACATTGACCGAGCCAAAATCTGGGGCTGGGATGCTGCGATGGAGTACCAAACAGACTGGTTCGATTGGAGTCTGGCCTACAACCGTACACGTGGTAAAGATCAGAAAACCGGAGAATGGCTAGATAACATCAATCCAGACACCGTCACTAGCCAAGTGAACGTGCCTATTAGCACCACCGGTTTCTCCGTAGGCTGGGTCGGTACCTTCGCAGATCGTAACAATCAGGTTAATGCCGGAACCGCACCACAAGCTGGCTACGGCGTGAACGATTTCTACGTTAGCTACAAAGGCAAAGATTCATTCAACGGCATGACCACAAGCGTCGTTCTGGGTAACGCCTTCGACAAAGAATACTACTCATCACAAGGTGTGATTCAGGATGGTATTAACGGAAAACTGCTGGTGAGCTACCAGTGGTAATCGCGGTTCCGACGCGTTTCCAACCTCTCCCTGTTTAGGGGGAGGTTTCTCATTTGTATCTGTAGCACCACTCATTGATTTGATTCATTTAAGCACCCTGTAACACCATAAAAAGGAAGACAAAATGACATCTGCATTATACGAGCAATACCTGGCTGCCAAAGAGCAGAACAGCGGAAAATATGCCCGAGATCTGGCGGCAATCCTGAATGTCAGCGAGGCCGAGCTGACGCACGCCCGCGTTGGTCACGGCGCACGTCGTCTGAATGCCGATGCCCGTACTCTGCTGGCTGCATTAGAATCCGTTGGCGAAGTTAAGGCCATCACGCGTAACGAATACGCCGTTCATGAACAACTAGGCAGTTACGAAAACCAACACCTGCACGGTCACGCGGGGTTAATTCTGAACCCAGGCAGCATCGATCTGCGCTTGTTCCTTCAGCATTGGAGCAGCGCGTTCACATTAACCGAAGAGAGCCGCAACGGTGAACGTCACAGCGTGCAATTCTTCGATGCTCAAGGCGATGCGCTACATAAAGTCTACACGACGCCGAATACTGATATGGCCGCATGGAATGATCTGATTGGCCGTTTCGTCAGCGACGAAAACCCAGCGTTAGAGATCAAACCGGCACAGCCGGAAACAAAAAATAGCCACATCGACAACGCCGTTATTGATAGTGAATGGCGCGCCATGACCGATGTTCACCAATTCTTCCAGCTACTGGGTCGCCATAATCTGTCACGTCAGCAAGCCTTCGCTGCCGTGGGTGATGATTTAGCTTACCGAGTAGACAACAGCGCCCTAACCCATCTGCTCAATACCGCTAAAGAAGACCAGAACGAGATCATGGTCTTTGTGGGTAATCGCGGTTGCGTACAAATTTTCACCGGTAAAATTGAGCGCGTGGTGCCACACCATGAGTGGATTAATATCTTTAACTCCCGCTTTACCCTGCATCTGATTGAAACCGCGATTGCAGAAAGCTGGATCACCCGCAAACCGACTAAAGATGGTTTCGTCACGAGTCTGGAGCTTTTCGCCGAAGATGGCACTCAGATCGCCCAACTGTTTGGCCAGCGTACCGAAGGCCAGCCAGAACAAGAACAGTGGCGTACCCAGATCAATGGTTTACCACGTCTGAATGGAGTTGCCGCATGACATTAGCCCGCCGCCTTGCGGCGGTGCTTTCTGCACCGCTGATGGTTGTATTCTCTATGAACGCCGTCGCAGCCGACCGCATCGTTAGCGTCGGCGGTGACGTCACCGAAATTGTTTATGCGCTAGGCGCCGGCGATCGTCTGGTTGCCAGAGATACCACCAGTACCCTCCCCGCAGCCAAAAAACTTCCTGATGTGGGCTATATGCGCCAACTCAATGCGGAAGGCATTCTTTCGCTCAAGCCGACAATGGTGCTAGCGACGGAACTGGCGGAGCCCTCACTCGTGCTGCGTCAGATTGCTGATGTCGGCGTGAAAGTCGTTCCTGTCAGTGGGGAAGCTTCTCTTGAAAATGTTCCACACAAAATCCAGCAGGTCGCGAGCGCACTGAATTTAGAAAAACAAGGCGCGGAAGTGACTCAAAAATACGAGCAGCAGCTCGCCGCCATTCCTCATACGCCACTCAAAACCAAGGTGTTGTTTATTCTCAGTCACGGTGGAATGACGCCGATGGCGGCTGGGCAAGACACTGCAGCCGACGCGATTATTAAAGCCAGCGGCGCGCAAAACGCCATGCAAGGTTTTTCTCGTTATCGCCCCCTCTCACAGGAAGGCGTTGTAGCAAGTGCGCCAGATTTGATCTTGTTGACCACCGATGGATTTAAAACCTTAGGCAACGTGAACAAAGTCTGGGAATTACCCGGCATGGCGCTGACGCCTGCGGCTAAAAACAAACAGATCCTCGTCGTTGATGATATGGCTTTGCTCGGCTTTAGCTTAAAAACACCTGAAGCATTAGCGGCATTGCGTCAGGCAGCGGAGCGAGCACAGAGATGACAAAAGTATCGCCACGCATTGCATTCAGCGTCCTCATCGTCCTTTTGCTGGCGCTCGGGTTAGGCTCGGCCAATATGGGAGCCCTTCGCCTGTCATTTCATACTCTGTGGGAAACACCGCTGGATGATGCAATGTGGCAAGTCTGGCTGAATATCCGACTACCGCGCGTATTACTCGCCACGGTTGTCGGCATTGCGTTGGCGGTTTCTGGAGCCATCATGCAGGGGCTATTTCGCAACCCACTGGCCGACCCAACGCTGTTAGGCATCAGCAGCGGTGCATCACTGTGCGTTGCGCTAGTCATCGTCATGCCCATGACGTTAGCCCCTACCTTAGCGCTCTATAGCCATATGCTCGCGGCCTTCGGCGGCAGTCTGGTCATCTCCTTACTGATCTACGGTCTCAGCCGCGGTGGGCACGGCTCTTTATCCCGTCTACTGCTGGCAGGTATTGCTATCAACGCACTCTGCTTTGCATTGGTTGGCGTTCTCAGCTATATCAGCAATGACCAGCAGCTACGCCAATTTTCACTGTGGAGTATGGGCAGTTTAGGCCAAGCACAGTGGGGAACCTTGCTGGCAGCCACTTCACTGATACTTCCCGCCAGCGCGGCTGCACTACTGATGGCTCGCCGTCTCAATCTTCTACAGCTCGGCGATGAAGAAGCTCACTATTTAGGGATTAATGTGGCAAAAACCAAGCGCCAACTGCTGCTACTGAGCGCGGTATTAGTCGGTGCTGCAGTAGCCGTTAGTGGGGTTATCGGCTTTATCGGCTTAGTTATTCCGCATCTGGTGAGAATGCGTTTAGGCGCAGACCACCGCTGGTTGTTACCTTGTTCAGCGCTAGGTGGTGCTTGCTTGTTGTTAACCGCAGATACATTGGCGCGTACGCTAGTTTCACCCGCTGAAATGCCCGTAGGTATGCTAACCAGCCTGATCGGCGGCCCTTACTTTTTATGGCTGATTCTGCGTCAAAAGGAGTTTAACGTTGGATAAACCTTCCGAAATTCAGCTAACGCCTCCTGAGTTACAAGCGCATAGCATCAGCTACCATCTGGGACAACGCCGACTCATTAAGCAGGTGTCGCTCTCTTTACACAGCGGAGAAATGGTGGCGATTATCGGCCCTAACGGTGCCGGGAAATCTACGCTGATGCGTTTGCTGACCGGTTTTTTGCCCCCGAGCGAAGGCCACTGTGAACTACAACAGCAGCCGCTCGATAAATGGAGCCCCCGCCAGTTAGCGCGTACGCGTGCCGTTATGCGTCAACACAGCGATCTCGCCTTTGCCTTTAGCGTACGGGAAGTGGTGGCGATGGGGCGCTCCCCTTACCCGAATCAAGGTCGTGGCGGAGAACATAATCAGCGCGCCGTTGAGCATGTGATGGCACAAACCGGCTGCGATGTTCTTGCCGATCGAGATTATCGGGCGCTGTCCGGCGGTGAACAGCAACGCGTTCAACTCGCTCGCGTACTAGCCCAGCTTTGGCAGCCTGAACCACAGCCCCGCTGGCTATTTTTGGATGAACCCACCTCGGCACTCGATCTCTACCACCAGCAGCAAACGCTACGGTTGCTGAAATCGCTCACGCGTAGTGAGCCTCTTGGCGTTTGCTGTATTTTGCACGACCTGAACTTAGCGGCGCTGTACGCAGATCGCATCCTGCTACTGCACCAAGGCCAATTGGTCGCTCAGGGAACGCCGCAAGAAGTGCTCAGCGATGACACCCTCACCCGCTGGTATCACGCCGATTTAGGGGTAATGCCACATCCGGAATGCGGGGAACCACAGGTATATCTGCGGCGCTAACGTGTGGTTGAATGGATTTTGTGGTGATGGTGTTGCTAGCCATCCGATCTTTTATAGGGCAACGGTGTAATGTTTCGTTTACCGGTCAGCAGATGCGTTGCTCCGGCTTGGGACGTCATTATTCTATGGAATCACAGTGAAATGTTTCGTTCGCCAGTCAGTTAATGTGTTTCCATGAGCTTGCTGGCGTAGGCGACCGATGAGAGCCCCGTTGCGCGGGGGCTCTCAACTCGCGCGCTTTTATCCGAGACGCCATCTCCGCTCCGGTTTGGTATCGCCCATCCAGGGCGCCCCAAACTCCGCCGATACATCCCTGTATCGGCGGCTCTCCCTACCAAGACTTAAACAATTAAAAAAATAAAGACAAAGTACAAAACAATATTGTTTTGTCTTTTCATGTTAGATGAAATGCATGATAGAACCGCCATCAGGAAAGATGGCGGTAGGTCGAGGGCGTACAGGATGTACGCTCCGAGACCGGTCGGCCAAGCGACGCGGTAAAAAGCGCGAGAGTCGAGAGGTTACGCGCTGGTAACCTCTCGTCGGACGCCTACGCCAGCGGTGTCATAGATACATAAATGCTAACTGGCGGACGAAACCACTCACCATTTTTACATAAAAAGGTTCTGACGCATT
>NZ_KV824234.1:0-33733 GCF_001816025.1 Hafnia sp. HMSC23F03 | reverse complement strand
CACCATTTTTACATAAAAAGGTTCTGACGCATTTCCGTGTTGAAAAAATGCATTTCACCGTTCTAGTAGAGAAATAGTCTTAAACCATCAATCAACTCGAACACGATATCTCCAGCTTCTTCCCCCAATCCGGTGGCAACGCGCTGAGATCGTCGAAGGCCGCATCATCTTCGTAAGGATTCTGTAGTCCCTGATGCAAACGCGTTAATACACTGACGTCGTCTTTTTCTGCGGCTTCAATCGCATTCTGTGCCAGATAGTTACGCAAAATCCGTTTCGGGTTCACCGCTTTCATCTGAGTCTGGCGAGCGGCATCGTCTACACCATCCTGCTGCAATCGTAACCGCCATTTCTGGTGCCACGCATCAAATGCAGCACGATCAATAAAGTCATCACGTAGCGCCATAGTGCTATCACTCAACACAACGTCGCTCAGCGCACGGAATGTGTGCGTGTAGTCACGCCCTTCTTTCGCCATCAAGCTGAGCAGTTCAGTGAGTAAATCATTATCCTGATTCTGACGACTAAAGAAGCCTAATTTCTGGCGCATCTGCTCACCAAAAGCGACCATCAATGCAGGTTCATAGGCATCAAGCGCGCCACGAATCTGATCGGCGCTAATGAGACCGGAAAGCGCCTGTCCCAACCGATGCAGGTTCCAATAAGCAACGGCAGGCTGATTATCAAACGCGTAGCGCCCTTGATAGTCTGAGTGGTTACAAATGAAATCGGGTTGATAGTCATCAAGAAATGCGTAAGGGCCAAAGTCGATGGTCAGCCCGAGAATCGACATATTATCGGTATTCATCACACCATGCGCAAAACCCTGCGACTGCCAGAGCGCAATCATACGCGCAGTCCGTTCAGTAATATCTCGCAGCCAAAGGACATAGCGATCTTTATCATCAACCAAGTGTGGCCAATGGTGACGGATAGCATAATCGGCGAGTTTTCTCACCTCGTCGGACTGCTCGCGATAATAAAAATGCTCAAAATGACCGAAGCGAAGATGGCTTTCCGCCACACGCAATAGCATTGCACCGCGCTCTGGCTGCTCACGAAACACGGGCTGCTGGCTGGTGACAATACTCAGCGCCCGCGAGCTAGGAATGCCAAGATGATGTAAAGCCTCAGAGGCTAAAAACTCACGGATAACAGAACGCAGAACCGCTCGGCCATCCCCCATGCGTGAATATGGCGTTAGCCCTGCGCCTTTGAGATGCCAATCATATTTTCGGCCATCCGGTAGTTGTTGCTCGCCGAGCAAAATACCGCGACCATCGCCCAGTTGCCCTGCCCATACGCCAAACTGATGGCCACTATAAACTTGGGCTATTGGATTCATACCTCCAAGCAGCGATTCACCACGCAATACCGCCGCAGATTCACCACTAAAAAATTCGGCGTCTAAGCCCAGCTCGGCGGCCAATGGCTGGCTGTAGTAGAGCACACGAGCATCTTTGAGCGGTGTAGGCTTAAGTTCGGTATAAAATCCCGGTAGCTCGTCATGGTAGCTATTAATAAACTGAGTCATGCGCCCTCTTATTTTGACTGCATCTTGGCTTACAGTGTAGAGCGCATAACCCGTGACAAACACCGGTACTGTGTAGGGAGATTGCGAGTTTATTTCACTTGCTGCAATAGCCACTGATTCAAATCGCGGAGCTCGGTTTGCTGTTCGGGATAATCTTGGGCGAGCTGCTGCACCACGGCGCTAATCTCCTCGCTACGATAAATAACGCCTTGCAAACGTTCAGCTAATGCCTCAAGTGGCGCAGGGTTAAGGCTATCGGTAAACATTTGAGCCCGCGTAATCAGCCCGCGCTCAACGTCAAAGTGTAATTCGACGCCGCCCCAAACGAAACGCTCATCCAGTTGATGATTGAACGCGGGAGCCTGACCGAAATTCCACTCCCAGCTACTTTGCTTGAGAAACTGTTCGCTGAAGTTAGGCATATCGGGCTCATAGCGCGGTGAAATATGCTCTGCTTCTACCCGCTCACCATAATGCTTAAAGAAGGATTCCGTGACAGCGTCACAAATTCTCTCATGGGTGATATCTGGCATGAGCTCAACCAAATTCGCCACCCGGGAACGCACCGACGTAATCCCCTTGGCCTGCAGTTTTTTCGGATCGGGATGTAGATAGTTGGCTAAACGACTCAGGTCGGCGTTCAGCAGCAAAGTCCCATGATGAAAACCGCGGTCTTTAGTTTCACGATAGGCAGAGCCCGAAACCTTACGCTCACCGTCGGCGGTAGTCACAACCAGATCGTTACGGCCTGAAGCCCCCGCTGTCAGCCCTAAGCTGTGCAGTGCATCGAGAATGATGCCGGTAGAAATGCTTTTATCATATTCAGGTTTACCGGCCATAAACGTAAAGCAGGTGTTGCCAAGATCGTGGAATACCGCACCACCACCGCTGCTTCGGCGCGCCAGCTTCACCCCATCCTCGCTCATGCGACGGGTGTTACACTCTTTCCAAGGATTCTGCGCTCGACCAATGACAACGGTATCGTTATTACGCCATAAAAATAGCACGCGCTGCGTTGGTGACATTTGGCGAAAAATACACTCTTCAACCGCGAGATTAAACCAAGGGTCATAAGAGTCTGAAATCAGTAAACGTAAAGTGGTCATCCGTAAATTCCGGTTAATCGCTGTATCAATATATGCCAGTCATACTCCAAGCTGCATTTTGTTGGCCGCGCTCACTCACTTGCCGCCTCAATGCAACTCGAATTAGTTTGGGTATCATAACATTCAGGCCGTCGACTGTGGCAGGAATAGCTTATTTCCGGTGAGCGAGATAAAAAAACGCTCATAAAAGAGCGTTTATTAAGTATTCGGACGATTAGCCAGCGTTATAAGCGCCTCGCTTGCCAGTAGACTTTATTCCAATAAACATTGTCCAATGAAGAACGCGTTACACCTTTGCTGGTGGAGGCGTGAATAAAGGTTTCATCAGTATCATAAATCCCCACATGTAACCCACTCTCACCTGATCCCGTTTTAAAGAACACCAGATCGCCCGGCATCAGCTCGTCGCGATCGACTTTGGTTCCCAAGGATGTTTGCTGTTTGGTCGTACGCGGTAATTGCATCTCAAACCGGTCTCGGAAAGTACGGTAGACAAAACCAGAACAATCCACGCCGTTACGTTCCAATCCACCATAGCGATAAGGCGCACCATTCCATTGGCGTAGCTGTTCATTCAACTGCGCCACAACAGCAATTGAATCAGACAGCTTCCCACTTGGCGGCGGCGCATTATGACTACAACCGGCCAAAACTAAACTTGCCACTACGACTAAAAAACCAAGACGCATAATTTCCCTTTGCTTCTCTTCATTGCCTCACTAATTGGTCAGGCTGATTTATTGGTAAATTGTACGAATCATAGACATATTTACCTGCTAGCCCTGAATTATGCAAATTTAGCGTGATTATTTTGCTACGTCAGCGGAAATTTTAGAATATTAGTATTAATTAACTGTAAATGAGCATGTCTGTGTAATACTGACACCCAGAATATCTGACTCAAGGTGCCGCACAATGAAAAAACTGACGTTGAAAGACCTCAATGAGAGCCAGTTACAGCGAGTAAAAGTCAAACAAGCACAAGCCAGAAAAAGTTTAGAACGCCCATTGACCAACGCAGAGCAGAATAAAATCAAAGATGAGATCCTGAATGAAATTGCGTTGGAATTAGAGAAAGAAGCGAAGAAACTGCGTGCAGAGAAGAAGAAACAGAAAGTGGCACCCAGCAATGAAACCTTTAGCTGGTCTAAAAACAATCACTCGCGTGGCCTACGTTAACCTCCTTTAGTATCCGCACCCCACCGGTGTTTGCGGATAGCGAACATCAGTGGGAAGACTCTTTTTTACCGCTGTTGATTAGCCAAACCCCAAGTAAAATAGCCAGTACGCCTGCATTTTTTGTCCAACTAACGGACTCGTTCAGCCAAGGTAGACATACCGCCGCCAGATACACCAACGCATAACTCAGGCTTAAGAGCGGATAAGCGCGGCTAAGCGGTAAATAGCGCAGTGCACAGAACCAGCACACCATCGACATCACATAGCCCAAAATACCCAAACTCACGACCAGCAACGGCGTTGCATAAGCAATCAGCAGGGTCAGCGGTTCCATCTTCAAAGAAGAAATAATAGGAATATCCGCCATACCCGATTTCATTAGCACCTGCGCAACGCTGACTAACACAATGCTGCACGCAGCCCAGAAATAGCCCTTACTCATTACAATCCACGGCTCATTAGATAAATTCCGAACATAATCAGCGCCACGCCACACCAATGACGCGCGCTCGCTTTTTCACCGAACCAATAATGCGCGCACAGCGTAATCAGCACAAAGTTGATGCTCAGCATAGGATAAGCAATGCCCAGCGGCATACGCTGTAGCACTAACAACCACAGCAGCATGGCAATACCGAGTGCGCAGCAGGCCGCAAGCAACCAGCGCAAAGTGGTAGGAAGACGTGAGGACGGTGGTTTCTGTTGCCAGCACACCACCGCCTGTTTTTGGCAAAGTTGCCCGCCACACGTAAATACGCTGGCGAGCAAGAGCAACAAATAACTCATTGAGGGGTTTTCTTGTAGAACAGCACGACGTAACGATCCCGTTGCTCGACGCTATCCGCTTTTGGTAAACCTTCATGATCTAACGGCTCATCTCTCGAAAGATGAATCATCAGACTGACATTGCCCTCTTTACGAGCGTTAGCTAACCAAGCAGCAAATTCGTCTTTATTGATACGATGACCTTTGGCGTCAGGATAACTCAGGCCGTAACGTAACTCACCCGAATAATCAAACATCAGAATATCGCTGCGCTTTAACTCCCACGCTAATCCAGCCGCAATCCCCACTTCGTCGCTAAGCACATAACGGCTGCTCGCTAGCTGTGGCATCACATCGGCAATAAATGCCTGCGGATTTTTGCTGTTTTCGATTTTCTGTGGCACCGCCTGAGCAATGAAAAGACCGAGCACCAGAGGACACGCCGCCGACCATAGCCAGTATTTCGCCCCTTTAACCAGTGCGATACAGCCAAATACGGCCCAGCCAATAAAGCAGAGTACGCCAACGACGATCTCAGTCGACTCGCCAGGGGCATACAGCGAGGATTTGAAATTACCCACCGCCATCACAATCACGGCTAATGCCAGAACCCCGCCGAACAGAATATTGATCGCCGCGTTCACTTTCAGCGTGCGCCATTTGCCCTGCGCAATCAGTTCAGAAACATAGTGCGCCATCAGCAATGCTAGCGGTGCCATACACGGTAAAATATAAGTCGGCAGTTTACCTTTCGCGATGCTAAAGAACAGGAACGGCATCACCAGCCAGCTAAACAGGAAGAATCTATCGGGATGAAGACCGCGCCAGCCGTGGCGAATCGCCCCCGGAAGCAGTGCCAGCCAAGGCATCACGCCAGCAACCAGAACCGGCAAATAGTACCAGAACGGCGCTTTGTGTTGCGCATCGGACTCAGCGAAACGCTGGATATGCTCAACCCAGAAGAAATAATTCCAGAAGTCCGGCTCGCGCAGGTAGATACTCCACGCCCATGGCGCGCTAAGAATGGCGGCAACCACCACCGCTATCGGGCCAAACAGGAACAGTTCTTTTAGGCGTTTTTGCTGAATAACAATGGGTAAAACACTGATAACTGGCAGAGCCAAGGCCAAAAATCCTTTGGTCATAAAGCCCATGCCGCAGGCGATACCCAACAGGACATAAGCGCCGATTTTACCTTTATTTGTGGTTGCTTTAAGCGTGAGGTAAAAACTCACCATCGCCGCCGACATCCATAGCGTAATCATCGGATCCAGAACGCTATAGGTTCCGACCGCATACACCAAGAACATGCTGAAATAAATCACCGCAGCCAGAATAGCGGTACGCGTATTTTTCCAAATCATCATTGCCAGCCAAAAGACCAGCAACGTGCTTAACGCCGTACAAAAAACCGAACCAAAACGCACCGCGAAATTATTGTCACCAAATATCCATTGGCTAATATTGTTAATCCAATAGCCCGCGACGGGTTTTTCAAAATATCGCAGTCCTAGCAAATGTGGCACTGTCCAATCACCACGCGCCAACATTTCACGACTAATTTCTGCGTATCGAGTTTCATCTGGCTGCCAGAGTGGGCGCCAGTTAAGAGGTAACAGGTACAGCAAGGCGAACAATAAACCGGACAGTGTTTTTATCACTCTCACAAAGACGTCTCCGCTGGGGTTTCTGCGACGGGTGCTTGGCATCCTAACCAGCCTTCGCGCCCTTCGAATGATGAACGAACGATACGTCCCGTTGGGAGCTGTTTCCAATCGTTTGGCAACAGCGCTGACAGCGGGCAAAATTCAATATTTTCGGCTTTTAAACGGATCAGCAACTGCTCGAACATCTCAGCCTTAACGATCCCCTCTACTTCGGCATGAATGGTATATACCGGTGTACCAGAGTCCTTTTTAATCGCATCAATGATGAAGTCATTGAACTGAGCGTCGGTGGTCAGGGTTCCTACCGCCTCGTCATAAGTTGGTAACGTCACGGGAATTTGCACCGTGCCAGTTTTGCCCTTACTCAAAAGAGGACGGAATGGCTCGCTGCCACGGCAGTCGCTGTTATACCTCATGGGATAGGACTGCTTCATATCCACTACGCGCTGATCGGCTCGCCATCCAGCTACCGCCGAACACTCTACGGCATAGCCTAAAATGCGCTGCATCTCGGCCAGCCCACGCTGAAACTCTTGATTCAGGCGCGCATCCGACCAACGACCAACGTTTTTTTGCCAACCGTGATGATCCCAAGCGTGCAAACCCACCTCGTGACCTAACGACGCAGTATGACGAATAATCAGCTCATGAGGTTTACCGATTAATTTGCCTGGCCAGCAAGTGCCGGCCAGTAAAATATCCCATCCGTACAATGACGCGGCCTGAGAGCGAAGCATTTTCCACAAAAAGCGCGGCTTGAGCAGACGCCATAAATGGCGTCCCATATTGTCCGGACCGACACTAAAGAAAAAACTCCCTAAGACTTCATGCTTTTGCAGCATGGTTAATAACTGCGGTACCCCATCTCGGGTACCACGAAACGTATCAACATCAATTCTCAGGCCAACTCGTTTCATTGTGCCTCACCGGTGAGATCGACCGTGCGCAGGAAGTAATCCAAGGTTTCCTCTACGGTTTGTTTCATTTCTACCGTTGGTTCCCAGTGCAGCAGACGTTTAGCATTGCTGATGCTTGGCTTACGATGCTCAACGTCCTGATAACCTTTACCGTAGTAGCTGCTGCTTTCAATCTCTTTGAAACCAGCAAATGGCGGGAAATGAGAACGCAGTGGATGACGTTCAAAGCAATCCAGCAGCATTTCACCCAGCTCACGAATGCTGGCTTCGTTATCTGGATTACCAATATTGATGATCTGCCCATTGCAGTTGTCATCTTTATTTTCGATGATTCGGAACAGCGCTTCGATACCATCGCTAATATCGGTAAAGCAACGTTTCTGCGCCCCACCGTCCACCAGCTTAATCGGTGAACCTTCGACCAGATTGAGGATTAGCTGAGTAATGGCGCGAGAACTACCGATGCGTGCAGCATTCAGGTTATCCAAACGCGGGCCCATCCAGTTAAACGGACGGAACAGCGTGAAGTTCAGTTCATTTTTAGCGCCGTAGGCCCAGATCACACGGTCTAACAGTTGCTTAGACACTGAGTAAATCCAACGCTGTTTGTTGATTGGCCCGACAATCAGATTAGACGTATCTTCGTCAAAATCTTTATCGTTGCACATGCCATACACCTCTGAGGTGGATGGGAACACGATACGCTTTTGATATTTCACACAGTCACGAACAATCTTCAGGTTCTGCTCGAAGTCCAATTCGAAAACTTTCAGCGGATTACGGGTATATTCAATCGGGGTTGCGATTGCCACCAATGGCAAAATGACATCACATTTTTTGATGTGGTATTCAATCCACTCATTGTGAATGCTGATATCGCCTTCAACGAAATGGAAACGCGGATTGCCGATGAAGCGTTCAATCGCATCTGAACCAATATCCAGACCATAGATGTCATAGTTGTCATCTTGCAGCAGACGCTCGGTCAGGTGGTTACCAATGAAGCCATTCACGCCAAGAATCAATACACGTGTACGACGCTTAATCAGGCTATTTGGCTTATCCCACAGACGAACTTTTGCCACGATGCCCATTTCATTGGCCAACTGCGAACCTTGCGCATATAAACCGGCGTCGCTTTGACCCGTCACGATCTCTAGGGCATTTTCACCACAGGCAATCACGAGCGGTTTGGCAGACAGAACAGTACCCGGTCTGCTACCTGATTTATCTTCAACAATACGGCTGCGCCAAACGGTAATCTTGCGATCGCCCAGATAGCTAAACGCACCAGGGTACGGCTCGGTGACCGCTCGAACCAAATTATGTACGGTTGATGCTGGTTTGCTCCAGTCTATCAAACCATCAGCGGCGGTACGGCGGCCAAAATAGGTCGCTTGAGACTCATCCTGCGCGGTTGTTTTCACATCGCCATTTTTGATCAACGGTAACTGTTGGCCTAAAAGCGCCACCGCTGCGTCACGGATTTTACTATGTAGCGTTAACGCCGTATCGTCTGGGCTAATCTCGACCGCCAACTGCCCCGCGATATCACCGGCGTCTGCCTTACGCGTCATCTGGTGCAACGTAACACCCGTTTGAGTTTCCCCGTGGACTAAAGCCCAGTTTACAGGCGCACGACCACGATATTTCGGCAGCAACGAGCCATGTAAATTCCAGCTACCACGCGGTGCAATATCCAGAATGTCCTGACTCAGCATATTACGGTAGTAGAAAGAGAAAATGACATCAGGTTTTAAGGCCTTAATACGATCAACCCACAATGGATGATTCACATTGTCTGGCGCGTAAACCGGCAGTTCCATCTCGGCGGCAACACGAGCAACCGAGCCATAAAAATGGTTCTCACCCGGCTCATCGGTATGGGTAAACACGGCTGAGATTTCATAGCCCGCTTCTTTTAGCGCTTTCAAACCCGCACAACCAATATCATGGTAAGCAAATACAATGGCTTTCATTACTCTTCTTCCTGTTGTTCAACAGAGACATGTGTCTTCAGCGCGTCTGCGGAGACAATTTTTTGTACAAAGTAGCGTGGGCGAGCACGCACATCGTTATAGATACGCCCGATGTACTCTCCCAATAAACCTAAGCCGACAAACTGGGCACCGATAAAGGTAAAGAGCACGGCAAACAGCGTGAATACCCCTTCTGCCGCCCAGGTCGGGCCAAAAATAAGACGCATAGCGATCAGTAAAACCGCTAGGGTGAAACCAGACAGGGCAATCACGCTGCCGACGATACTGAGAAGACGTAACGGGGTGGTGGTTAAACACGTCACCAAGTCGTACATCAGATTTATTAACTTAAGGAAGCTGTATTTTGATTCACCAAACTCACGCTCATCGTGGCGCACGTCGATTTCAATGGTACGGCGTGCAAAGGTATTGGCCAGAATGGGAATAAACGTACTGCGTTCATGACAGTGCAGCATGGCTTCAATAATCGGGCGACGATAAGCGCGCAGCATACAGCCGTAATCACCCATCGATTTACCGGTCGCCTTTTGAATCATCATATTGATCATCTTAGAGGCGGTTTTGCGGAACCAGGTATCTTTACGCTTGGCACGCACGGTACCAACAACGTCATAGCCCTGCTCCGCCGTTGCCACTAAACGCGGAATTTCTTCCGGTGGATTCTGTAAATCAGCATCAAGAGTAATGATAAGATCGCCAGAAACCTGATTAAAGCCAGCCATAATGGCCGAATGCTGGCCATAATTGCGGTTTAATAACACAGCAACGATGTGGTTTTCTGGAATTTCAGCTGCCCGAGTCAATATTTCAGCAGAGTCATCATGGCTACCGTCGTCAATTAAAATAATTTCATACGGTTTATTTAACAGTTCACACGCGGCATGAGTCCGCTTAATTAATATGGGTAAACTTTCTTGCTCGTTAAAAACAGGAATGACGATAGATACTTTCTTTATTTCGTCAGCCTCATTTTTAATCACTTCATTATTACTCACAGCGTGACTCCAAAATGTCAGACAATGCCTTCACTACGCGATCGACGTCGCTATCTTGCATATCTGGAAACAGAGGAAGGGTCATAAGACTTGCCGAGTTCCATTCGGTGTTTGGCAAACTAAGATCGGGATACTTTTCACGATAATATTTTTGCGTATGTGCGGCGCGGAAATGCAGTCCGGTGCCAATACCGTGTTCTTTTAGCTTCTCCATCATCGTGTTGCGGTCGATACCACACAGAGATTCATCAACACGTACCATGAAGAGATGCCATGCATGCTGATGTGGATAAGCGGGAACCTTAAGCGGCAACAATGGTGAACCTTGAAGTGCTTGCAGATAGCGTGCAACTAATTGCTGACGACGCGCATTCATAGCCGGTAATTTTTCCAACTGAACCAAGGCGATTGCCGCATTAATATCAGCCAGATTATATTTGTAGCCAGGCACAACGACTTCAGCCTGTGGCTTACGCCCCAACGCTTGACGATCGAAGGCATCAACAGCCAGACCGTGAAACTTGAAGCAGCGAACTTTATCTGCCAGCTCATCGTCATCAGTCACAACCATGCCACCTTCAGCACAGGTCATATTTTTGATGGCATGGAAGGAGAAAATGGCGGTTCCTTGCGCGCCCACCATGCGATCGCCAAAACGAGTACCTACCGCATGCGCAGCATCTTCAATTAATGGAATATTATGGCGAGTGGCAATTTCACGTAGCGCGGTCAAATCAGCGGGAGCGCCAGCGTAATGCACCGGTATAATGGCCTTCGTTTTCGGCGTGATAGCCGCTTCAACTTCGGCGGGTTGAACCATTAGCGTATCGCGGTCAACGTCGATCATCACCGGCTCTGCGCCTAGCAAGGTAATAATATTGAGCGTAGAGACCCACGTTTGCGAAGGAGTAATGACTTCGTCGCCAGCACCGATACCCAGCGCCATTAAGGTGACATGCATACCGCCCGTCGCAGAGCTAACCGCAATCGCATGTTTAGCGCCAACATACTGACTAAAGGCCGATTCTAACTGCTGGCATTTAGGCCCTGTAGTAATCCAACCTGAACGTAATACTTCAGCAACTGCAGCGATTTCATCCTCCCCCATTGAGGGGACTGAAAATGGGAGAAACTCTTTCATCCGTTACCTTACAATTTTTCTATGCAGAGGATTTGACTCGAAACAGTCGACCCAAGTGACTACATAATCAATGTGTTTTAGCGATTATCTAAATTCGATAATAAGTATAAAAGCTTAGATTAACATTAAGATAAACGCAGACTAAACATAGCGGATGTACACAAGAAAGTACGAATTTGGTTGAGGGAATATTGATTTAAGTGAAATAGCACAGAAATTTGAGGATACCGTTTATTAAATATTAGGCTTATTGCTTTCCATGCTTATTATTTATTATCTATATCAAATGTGATTCTGGTAGATAAACCAACGCTGCCCTTCACTTTCTAACTCTCGAAAATTAATTCCATAAAGTTTGGATAGGCTTTTTACGGTCATCACCTCGGCAGTCGGCCCTTGGTCTTGCATGACACCGGCGCGCAGCATCCAAACCTGATGGGCATGCAACTGCGTATGATTAAGATCGTGCGCGCTGACGATGACACTGATCCCTGCGTCGGTAAGCTGGTGAAGTATTTGATCGACCGCCGCCTGCTGACTGATATCCAAACTATTCATCGGTTCATCTAACAAGAGTAGAGAAGCCTGAGGGTTTAGCGCTGGCCATACTTGCAGGCAAATAGCCGCGATACGTACACGCTGCCATTCACCGCCAGATAGCTGGGTTAGTGGACGTGAAAGTTTGTCACCCAGCGCCAATGACGCAGCCAAATCGCCTACCACGCTATCAGCCAGAGCAAGATCACACCCGGCGGGCTGATGAAGAGCAAGATATTGGAAAACGGGCATCAATGCACTTGGCTGCTGTTGCTGGTGTAAATAGCCACGACAACGCGCTAGCTCAGTTGGGGTTAAGGCGTCGAGATTCTGCTGGTTAAGCATCACCCTGCCTTCTCCTGGCAAAATTCCCGCGATACGCGCGAGTAGCGTGCTTTTGCCCGCACCGTTTGGCCCAATGATATGAATGAGCGCCCCGCGCTCGACCTGAGCACTGAAGGGCAATAAACGCATTCCAACGGAGACATTGTGTAGGGTAAGTTGCTTAGCGCTCATGCTTATCATTTACTCTTTGCTATTCAACGGTCGCAGCAGCATCCAGATAAACACCGGAGCCCCTAACGAAGAGGTCACAACACCGATCGGTAATTCGGCCGAGAACAAGGCGACGCGGGCAACAACGTCGGCCAGCAATAAAACGCCCGCCCCACCCAACGCACAGGCAGGTAAAAGCGCTCGGTGGTCGGTGATCCCCATCAGCCGCAGCATATGCGGAACGACTAAGCCAATAAAACCAATGACCCCTGCCAATGCTACGCTAACGCCGACCAGCCAACCAATCGCCACGACCAGCAAATTGCGCCATACCACGAGGGAAAGTCCTAGCTGCCGTGCTTGAATATCCCCTAACGACATGAGGTTTAATACTTTCCCTTGACGCAACAGCCACAAAAAAATCGGTACTAATGCCAGCACCAACCATTTTTGTCTCCAATCAATCCCGCTGAAACCGCCCATCAGCCAATACATTAACTGGCGTAAATCCAGACTTGAACTGAAATACACCGCCCAAGTCATCACTGCGCTACAGGCAATCCCCAGCGCTACGCCAATCAGCAATAGACGAGAATTCGTTAAATATCGACGATGGGCGAACAACATGAGGATGGCGGTAATTGCCAGCGCTCCCAATATGGCACATGTGCTCAGCACCCAGACCGGCAGCAAGCTCTGGCCTAGCAGCACGGCTAAGACCAAAGCGACGCCTGCACCGTTGGATACGCCCAACAGCCCAGGCTCCGCAAGTGGATTATCGAATAGCGCCTGCATGACAGCCCCAGCGACAGCAAGTGATGCACCGACCGCCATCACCGCGATGACGCGTGGTAGCCTTATTTGCCAAACAAAGAGTTTGGCACTTTCACTAAACCACTGCGTAGGCCATAGCCAAAGATCGCCTGCACACAGGCTGACAATGACCGCCAGCAACAGGAACAACGCCAAAATGCGCAATCGGCTACGATCGCGCGCCTGTTGGCGCTGCTGTAATAAAGAGAAATGAGACAGCATCGGCATGTCAGAATTTTGCATAGAACGATTGGGCATGATGCAGCATAGAAATGCGATTACTCATCGCCGTGATAAGGCTCAACAAAAGTGCCATCGTGGCTGTCGATCTCATTGAAGAACCACACACCATTCGGATAATTATCTAGCGTCACCAGATACATGATGCCTTCGCTGAACTCTTCCACTTCAATAATTTTACCCATGCGGCGCGGTCCGCCATCCGTTTTTACACTGACCAGATCGTTGACTTTCATCGGCTAATTATCTCTCACATCAGAATGATGGAAGTTAGGATAAGAAAAAGGCCACCCGCAGGCGGCCTTTTTGTCTTGCGTATTACTCTTTCGGTGTCGCGTTCTCGACCCGGCTCTTGAGCTTCTGCCCCGGACGGAAAGTAACAACACGGCGCGCCGTAATCGGGATATCTTCCCCGGTTTTCGGGTTACGTCCCGGCCTCTGGTTTTTGTCGCGCAGATCGAAGTTACCGAAACCGGATAACTTAACCTGCTCGCCATTTTCCAGAGCACGGCGAACCTCTTCGAAAAATATTTCTACGAGGTCTTTGGCATCCCGTTTGCTAAGCCCAAGCTTCTCAAACAGGTGTTCAGACATTTCAGCTTTAGTAAGCGCCATAGGTTCAATCCCTCAAGGATGCTTGGAATCGCTGTTTTAATGCCTCTACACATTTTGCGACGGTAGCGGCAATCTCCTCTTCTTCCAGTGTACGGGTGGTATCTTGCAATACCAGACTGATAGCGAGGCTCTTATAACCCTCGGCAACACCCTTACCACGGTACACGTCAAACAAGTTTACGCCAACTACCTGATTTACGCCAACTTTCTTACACTCTGCCAAAATATCTTCTGCAGGGACATTTTCAGCCACCACAACAGCGATATCTCGGCGGTTTGCTGGATAGCGTGAAATCTCGCGAGCCTGCGGAATACGGCGCTCTGCAAGGGCTTCCCACTCGATTTCAAATACTACGGTGCGACCATTCAGATCCAGTTTACGTTCCAGATCAGGATGAACAACGCCAATGAAACCAACACGTTTGCCTGCTAAATAAATTGCCGCACTCTGTCCAGGATGTAAAGCAGGGTTCGTTTCTGCTTTAAATTGGACGTCATCCAGTTTGCCGGTCAAATCTAGAATGGCTTCTAAATCACCTTTCAGATCGTAGAAATCGACAACCTGACGCTCCAGATTCCAATGCTCTTCGTAACGGTTACCTGCAATAACGCCAGCCAGCATGACATCCTGACGGATACCCAGATTAGCAGCAGTATCAGGAACAAAGCGTAGCCCCGTTTCAAACAAACGTACACGTGATTGCTGGCGATTCTGGTTGTACACCACCGCAGACAGCAAACCGCTCCACAGAGACAGACGCATCGCCGACATCTCAACCGAGATTGGGCTTGGCAGAATCAACGACTCTTCAGAGGGGTGAAGCAGAGCCTGAATCTTAGGATCAACGAAGCTGTAAGTGATCGCTTCCTGATAGCCGCGATCGACCAGCATCGTTTTCACACGCTTGAGCGGCAGATTAGCTTCACGATGTGAAGTCATAATCAGATCGGCTTTTACAGGTACGTCTGGAATATTGTTGTAGCCGTATACACGGGCAACTTCTTCCACCAGATCTTCTTCGATTTCCATATCGAAACGCCAGCTTGGCGCAACAGCCTGCCATGTATTATTAGCAAAGCTGACTTTGCAGCCAAGGCGTTCCAGAATATCGGTGACCTGTGCATCAGCAACGTGATGACCAATTAAACGATCCAGTTTTTCACGACGTAGCGTGATTGTGGCACGTTTTGGCAAGGAGGCTTCATTGGTCACATCAATCACCGGACCGGCATGACCACCACAGATATCGAGCAGTAGACGAGTAGCGCGCTCCATTGCCTTAGCCTGTAGAGCAGGATCAACGCCGCGCTCATAGCGGTGAGACGCATCAGTATGCAGCCCCTGACGGCGTGCACGGCCGGTGATAGACAGTGGATTGAAGTAAGCACATTCCAGCAGCACGTCTTGAGTTTCGGCATTCACGCCAGAATGTTCGCCGCCGAAAATACCGCCCATGGCCAGCGCTTTTTGCTGATCGGCAATCACTAAGGTGTCTGACGATAATGTTGCTTCGTTACCGTCCAGCAGCGTCAGCTTCTCGCCCTCTTTCGCCATACGCACAACGATACCGCCTTCAAGGCGGTTCAAGTCGAACGCATGCATTGGCTGACCCAGCTCTAGCAGAACATAGTTGGTCACATCAACCACAGGATCGATAGAACGGATACCACAGCGACGCAGTTTTTCACGCATCCACAATGGCGTCGCCGCTTTTACGTTGATCCCCTTCACTACGCGCCCTAAATAGCGTGGGCAAGCTTCAGGTGATTCGACAGTAATTGGGAAAGTATCATGAATAGCCGCAGGAACTGCGTCCATAGCAGGCTCGTTCAACGCCAACTTGTTAAGTACAGCAACATCACGAGCCACACCGATAATCCCTAAGCAGTCGGCGCGGTTCGGCGTTACGCTGATTTCAATGGTGCTGTCGTTCAACTGTAGATATTCGCGAATATCAGTACCGATCGGCGCATCTGCTGGCAATTCAATGATGCCATCATGATCTTCGGAAATACCCAGCTCAGAGAATGAGCACAGCATCCCCTCGGAAGGTTCACCGCGAAGTTTAGCGGCTTTAATTTTAAAGTCGCCCGGCAGTACCGCACCGATGGTTGCCACGGCAACTTTCAGGCCTTTACGGCAGTTCGGCGCACCGCACACGATATCGAGAAGACGCTCACCGCCAACGTTAACCTTCGTCACGCGCAGTTTATCTGCATTTGGATGCTGGCCGCACTCTACGACTTCACCGACGAACACGCCGTTGAATTCACCGGCTACCGGTTCTACGCCGTCCACTTCCAGACCGGCCATGGTAATTTGTTCTGATAATGCTTCGCTGCTAATGGCAGGATTAACCCACTCGCGCAACCAGAGTTCACTGAATTTCATGTGATAATCCCGCCTTACTTAAACTGTTTTAGGAAACGCAGATCGTTTTCGAAGAATGCACGCAGATCGGTCACGCCATAGCGCAACATGGTTAAACGCTCCATCCCCATACCGAATGCAAAGCCAGAGTAAATTTCTGGATCGATACCTACGTTACGCAGCACATTTGGATGCACCATACCGCAGCCAAGCACTTCCAGCCATTTACCGTTTTTACCCATAACGTCAACTTCCGCGGAAGGCTCGGTGAATGGGAAATAAGAAGGACGGAAACGGATCTGCAGATCTTCTTCGAAAAAGTTATTCAGGAAGTCGTGCAGCGTACCTTTCAGATTAGTGAAGCTGATGTCTTTATCAACAATCAGGCCTTCCATCTGATGAAACATTGGCGTATGAGTCTGATCGTAGTCGTTACGATATACGCGGCCCGGCGCAATGATACGAATTGGCGGCTGCTGCTCTTTCATGGTGCGGATCTGCACGCCTGAGGTTTGAGTACGTAGCAAACGCGTAGCGTCAAACCAGAAAGTATCGTGGTCAGCGCGTGCCGGATGGTGAGCAGGAATGTTCAGCGCATCAAAGTTATGATAGTCATCTTCGATCTCTGGACCAGTTTCAACGGCAAAGCCCAGTTCACCAAAGAAGGTTTCAATGCGTTCGATAGTGCGAGTGACAGGATGCAGGCCACCGTTTTCCATGCGGCGTCCAGGCATAGAAACATCGATAGTCTCTTGGGCCAGACGTGCATTTAGCGCTGCTGATTCCAGATCTGATTTACGGGCATTCAGCGCTTCCTGAACTTCCTGTTTAGCCTGGTTAATCACAGCGCCCGCAGCGGGACGCTCTTCTGCTGGTAGTTCGCGCAGTGACGTCATCTGCAGCGTTAAATGGCCTTTCTTACCCAGATATTCAACACGCACATTATCCAGCGTGGCAATATCCTGAGCATTCTCTACGGCTGCCTTTGCTTGGGCAACCAACTCTGCGAGATGTGGCATTGCTTTCCTCTTCTTCCAGCCCGTTAGGCTCGATTGTCGATGTGAGAGTTTCACCTTTGCACTTGAAGTTGCTGCTATAGAAACCGCCACTTCAAATGCTCAGGGTATATACCCTTCATGTTTAAAGCTGCCCTGGCGCAACTTCAATCGTTGGGGGTACCGATCTTCTTAGTATGCTCATGAATAAACCTGAAGCGGTAAATCATGTTAAAGCAAAAAAAAAAGCCTCCACGAGGGAGGCTTTCTGCGCTACTTTTCGTTTCTTCTCTTACGCGCAAAGCCTCCTGAACTCAGGTGCTAAAGTAAAAAAAGAAACGGAAAATAGCAGCGTGCATGCTTGCGTTACCTTTATATTAAACCAATTAATCCACGTGATAGCAAGGCTATTGAAAGCGTAAAACAGTGCAAAGTCAATAGACTATGCTCGTTACACGCCACTTTACCGAAAAATAGTACTCACACTTCAGTACACATCGATGTTTCGACTCACCTGCTACTACCATACCTGCTAGTGGTAATACCAAAGCAGCTATCTTTTTTCGCCATACGGCTCTTAACATTCCGAGCGACCTAGAGATATAAACGAAAAAAGAGAGCACTAAAGGCTCTCTTCTTCGATTATCTACTACTCGCTTACGCCAGAGCAGATTTCGCTTTTTCTACCAGAGCAGCAAATGCTACTTTGTCGAATACAGCGATGTCAGCCAGGATCTTACGGTCGATTTCAACAGAAGCCTTTTTCAGACCATTGATGAAACGGCTGTAAGAGATACCGTTCTGACGTGCAGCAGCGTTGATACGTGCAATCCACAGCTGACGGAACTGACGTTTACGTTGACGACGGTCACGGTAAGCGTACTGACCTGCTTTGATTACTGCCTGGAAGGCAACACGATATACGCGCGAACGGGCACCGTAGTAGCCTTTCGCTTGCTTCATTACTTTCTTGTGACGTGCGCGTGCAATTACACCACGTTTTACGCGAGCCATATGCTCTCCTTAAGTCTTAATCTTGATTCAAAAAATGGTTACTTATGCGTACGGCAGGCACGCTACGACTAAGCCCAGATCCCCTTTGGAAACCTGACCTTTTGGACGCAGATGACGCTTACGCTTAGTAGATTTTTTGGTCAAAATATGACGCAGGTTAGCATGTTTACGCTTAAAACCACCACCGGCGGTTTTTTTGAAGCGCTTAGCAGCGCCACGCACAGTTTTAATCTTTGGCATTTCGATTTCCACTTCGCATTGTTAATTACATGAATCAGTGAGGCGAATAACGCCAGCAACGAACCGAAATTCGTCGCTGGCAATATTACTTGAGAGCCTTACTGTTTCTTCTTGGGTGCGAGCACCATGATCATCTGGCGGCCTTCGATCTTCGTAGGGAAGGATTCGACTACTGCCAGTTCACTCAGATCTTCTTTCACGCGGTTAAGCACTTCCATACCGATCTGTTGGTGCGCCATTTCACGTCCACGGAAACGCAGAGTGATTTTGGCTTTATCGCCATCTTCCAGAAAGCGAACCAGGCTGCGGAGTTTTACCTGGTAGTCGCCATCGTCGGTTCCAGGTCGGAATTTGATTTCCTTAACCTGAACAATCTTTTGCTTCTTCTTCTGTTCTTTGGTCGCCTTACTCTTCTCATAGAGGAATTTGCCGTAATCCATGATTCGGCAAACTGGCGGCTCGGCATTTGGGCTGATTTCTACTAAATCAACACCTGCTTCCTCAGCCTTTTCCAAAGCTTCATTCAGACTGACAATACCAATCTGCTCGCCATCAACGCCTGTTAAGCGAACCTCTTGGGCGCGAATTTCTCTGTTGATGCGATTAGGACGCGCCGGTTGAACTCTTTTTCCGCCTTTAATAACTCGATTCCTCTAATTGGTGAAGACTACGGCTGCGAATCTCTTTTTGCAGCTTTTCGATCACTTCATTTACGTCCATGGTTCCCAAGTCTTTGCCGCGGCGGGTACGAACGGCTACTTTGCCAGATTCGACCTCTTTGTCGCCACAAACCAACATGTATGGGACACGACGTAAAGTGTGTTCGCGGATTTTAAAGCCTATCTTCTCGTTTCTCAAGTCTGATTTAGCACGAATACCAGCAGCTTGCAGCTTTTTGGTCAATTCGTCGACATAATCAGCCTGTGCATCGGTGATATTCATCACCTGTACCTGTACTGGTGCCAGCCAAGTTGGATAGAACCCAGCATACTCTTCAGTCAGAATACCGATGAAGCGTTCCATTGAACCCAGAATAGCACGGTGAATCATCACAGGAACTAAACGTTCGTTGTTTTCACCGACATAAGATGCGTTCAAACGTCCCGGTAACGAGAAGTCGAGCTGCACAGTACCACATTGCCATGCACGATCCAAACAGTCATGCAGAGTAAACTCAATCTTAGGTCCGTAGAAGGCCCCCTCACCCGGCTGATATTCAAACGGAATACCGTTTTCTTTCAGCGCTTCGGCCAAGTCTTCTTCTGCACGATCCCAGATTTCATCACTACCGATACGTTTTTCTGGACGGGTCGACAGTTTCACCACGATTTTTTCAAAGCCGAAGATGCTATACATGTCGTATACCATCTTGATACAGCTGTTAACTTCGTCGCGGATCTGCTCTTCAGTACAGAAAATATGCGCATCATCCTGAGTGAAGCCACGCACGCGCATCAGACCATGCAGGGAACCCGATGGTTCATTACGATGGCAGCTACCAAATTCACCCATACGCAGCGGCAAATCACGGTAAGATTTCAAACCCTGATTAAAGATCTGAACGTGCCCTGGGCAGTTCATTGGTTTGATACAGTACTCGCGGTTTTCTGAGGACGTGGTGAACATGGCATCTTTATAGTTCTCCCAGTGCCCCGTTTTCTCCCACAGCACTCGGTCCATCATGAACGGACCTTTCACTTCCTGATAGTCATATTCTTTCAGCTTAACGCGTACGAACGCTTCCAACTCGCGGAAGATGGTCCAACCATCGTTATGCCAGAACACCATACCCGGAGCTTCTTCCTGCATATGATACAGGTCGAGTTGCTTACCGATCTTACGGTGGTCACGTTTTGCGGCTTCTTCCAGACGCTGCAGATAGGCATTGAGCTGTTTTTTATCTGCCCACGCGGTGCCGTAGATACGCTGTAAAACGGTGTTGTTGCTATCGCCACGCCAATAAGCGCCAGACGACTTCTGCAGTTTGAAATGATGGCAGAAACGCATATTCGGCACGTGCGGACCACGGCACATGTCGACGTATTCTTCGTGGTGATACAGCCCTGGTTGATCATCATGACTGATGTTCTCATCCAGAATCGCCACTTTGTACGGTTCTTGACGCGCTTCAAAAGTGTCGCGGGCTTCTTGCCAGCTCACTTTTTTCTTAATAACGTCATAATCTTTATCTGCCAGCTCGTGCATACGCTTGTCGAGCAGCTCAAGATCTTCCTGCGTCAGGGTGTGATCAAGATCGACGTCATAGTAGAAACCATTGTCGATGACTGGGCCAATTGCCATTTTGGTATTTGGCCACAGCTGTTTGATGGCATGACCCAAGAGATGTGCGCAGGAATGGCGGATAATTTCCAACCCTTCCTGATCTTTTGCGGTAATGATGGAAACATTGGCGTCGGCAGTAATGGGATCGCAGGCATCAACCAACTCACCGTTTACGCGCCCCGCAATGCAGGCTTTCGCCAAGCCAGGTCCGATATCCATGGCAATATCCATTACGGATACAGGCTTGTCGAACTGGCGCTGACTACCGTCAGGAAGTGTAATAACAGGCATTTATATTCCTTATCTACAGTGGTGACCCACACGACAGGCCACATATAGAAAACAATTTGTATTTAAAATCATCGATTTATGAGCGCCATCCTGCTGTACTTTGCAAGATCTGTACGCAGGCAGATACACAAAACACATGCACTGCTGAATACTCACACCCACAGCCGTCAATATTAACACCCACAGAGAATGGGTTAAACAAAAACACGACTACCCAACGATTCTTACCCGCTCTGCCCTCACGGAAAGTTACGCTAGATCAAATAATGCACGGTTAGAGGAAGGATATTTCCAAATTTTTCAAATAGATCACAGCTTAGGTTCACTCCGTATTTCAGGCTGATTTCCCTCATCCCCTCTAGGTTGCTCTAGGTTTGTTCTTTTCGCGCAGTCAAACCATCCCGTGCATAATTATGCCCCGACAATACTAATAACACATAGTGAATAAGTGGACTTAGACGACGCGTCATTGCGTTGAAATTTAGTTAGCCTGAAGCAATACAAATAAAAATGCCGAGAAGACAGCCCGGCAATAAAATATAAATTAATGGATAGTGATTAACTAAATTGAGTTAATCACTTTGAATCCACGTAATCTGCATTGGCATGCAGTGGCGTTAAGACAATATATCTCAAACCTAAAAACGAATTAACAAAATGTGCTTCTGATGTAGATGATTATCGTTATAGTTCAATACAGTGACGCTTACGTAAAATAATTATAAAGTGACAGACATCAATACTTTAATATTTATTTATCTTCAGCATTTTTTGCGCTTTTACTGTAATTGCAAAAGCGACAATATCGACACGGTTTAGCGATTTTAGTTTCATTAATATTGAAAAATATCGTCAAACACTTAAAAGAAAAAAGTGGCCGCAACAAGACTTATTAAGGAAAATAAAAATGAAGCACAGAGTACTCGCAGTGGTAATCCCAGCATTAATGGCGTTGGCAAATTCGTCTCAAGCTGCTGAAATATACAATCAAGACGGCAATAAATTAGACTTACATTTTAAAATCGACGGTCTACATTACCTTTCTGATAACGATAATTCAGACGGCGATCATTCTTATGTTCGTGGTGGATTTAGTGGAGAAACACAAATCACCGATATGCTTACCGGCTATGGCATGTGGGAGTATCAAGCTAACCTAAACCATACTGAAGGCGAAGATAATAAAAACTTTAGCCGTTTTGGTTTTGCGGGGCTGAAGTTTGGGGACTATGGTTCCTTAGATTATGGGCGAAACTCAGGGATTATTTACGACATTATGTCGTGGACTGACTTACAGCCAGAGTTCGACGGCAGTACCGTTGGTGCTGATAACTTTATGTTCCAACGCGCTGGAGGGGTATTAACCTATCATAACCGTGACTTCTTTGGATTGGTCGATGGCTTAAACTTTGGCTTACAATATCAGGGTAAAAATGATGATCAAACCGAAGACCAAAGCGGTCGTGATGTGTTAGGCCAAAATGGGGATGGGTATGGTATGTCCCTTTCCTATGAGCTTGGGTATGGCTTCAGTCTAGGTGGCGCTTATTTCCAATCTGACCGTACCAACGATCAGAATAGCGGCGGAAAAGGTGGTCGCTATAACAACATTATGGGGAATGGTGACAAAGCAGAGGCCTATACTTTCGGCCTTAAATATGAAAACAGTGGCTATTATGCCGCAGCAAACTACACGCAATCCTATAATGCTATTCGTTTTGGTAATTCAAACGATCATAACGAGGCATATGGTTATGCTAACAAAGCAATAGGCGTAGAAATGTACACGGGTTATACCTTTGATTTTGGTTTACAACCTTTCGTCGGTTGGAACTACGTGGAAGGCAAAGATCTTGGTA
Organism: Hafnia sp. HMSC23F03; assembly: GCF_001816025.1. Lineage (NCBI taxonomy): Bacteria > Pseudomonadati > Pseudomonadota > Gammaproteobacteria > Enterobacterales > Hafniaceae > Hafnia > Hafnia sp. HMSC23F03. Next base: position 10,676 of record NZ_KV824234.1, on the reverse strand, counting down.
CTGGCGGTGCATCACGTGATTATGGCGATCAGAAACTCGTCAACTTTATCGACCTCGGCACCACCTACTACTTCAATAAAAATATGTCTGCATATGTCGATTATAAGATTAACATGCTAGACGACAATGATTTTACTAAATCAGCAGGCATTGATACCGATGATACCGTTGCACTTGGTATTGTTTATCAATTCTAATCGAGCACTTAGGGAAAACCCATAATTATAATCATTTAAGACAAGAAATCTTAGCCCGGAAACCCGGGCTTTTTTATATCTATGAAACTATACTTCGTCATCCAATGGATATTAATCCCCCTTCCCCAATAGCCGCTCATCGGAACAACCAAAAGAATAGATTTTAGCTCTATTTCTGCATACTTATTCAAGAGAGCATCTTGCCTAATTTGCATATTATTTTTTATAGCTCATCATTAGCTTGGTTATCACCCATGTATATATATATGAACAGTTGTCATTTTTGGCCGCGCGACTTCATTTGAGAATCCGATGTTTTTTCATTCACGATTTGTTACACTACCGCACATAAATTCTATCGAATAACATCTTTCTCGTGTCATCAGTGACGTAAAAGATTTTTCATTTTTTAACAAACGATAAAAACCAAGGTAATTATTAGATGTATCCAGCAGCATGGGCCTTTGTTAAGACGGTGTATTTGATCGGCTCAGTCATCTCCGCACTACTCACTTTCAAGGCTTGCGCAGACCCTTCGATAAAAATCAGGATCTTCACCGCTATTCTTATTGGATTAACATGGCCGATGAGTTTTCCTATTGTTTTACTATTCTGGGCATTTATGTGATTTTCACATGCATTTTTGAACAGCAAGAAGTTGATGTAAAGCCGTGGGTGAATCGTTTCAATTAATTTATCAAATGCCCTACTCAGATTAGTCTTAGAATAATCATTACACAGAGAAATTAAAATTTCTTTAAGTAAAATACAGACGGCACAGGTTATATTAATATCACTGCACTCATTAAGGTTTGGTTATGTACGCGCTCGTCATGATGGTCTGCTATCTCAATGGTTCTTGCGAAAATCTATATCTTGGTGGTTTTGATACTGAGGAACAGTGCGTGCGAGAGTTGAAGGTGCAACGCATCCATCGGGGTGGCTGTCTGCCACTTGAAAACGTGCTTGACGATTTTTGGCAACCTGCAACTCGCGCAGCCGACTTCCATCGCGTATTTTAGTTATCCCCAATCTGAGTCAACAACTCATCAATTCGCTTAATCACTTGGGTGCTTGCCTGTTCCATTATTGCTAAGCTTTTCTTTAGCGTATCGTTATCACCCATTCTAAAAGCCTCCAGCGCTTCACGGCCTGAACGATGAACCTCCGCATGCGGTGCTTCCAATTGGATAAAGCCATTAAAGTGTGAAAAACCACTACCCGCGTCGCCGTAGTACCATTTTCCCAATCGACACTCAGTATGGCTATTGACGCCCGAAGTCATATCACAATGCAAAATCATCTCATAAACTTTGGCTTTCCAAATAACATGATCGAGCTTAACGGTATTGAGAAACTGTTGTGTTGCAATAAAGCGGATAATTTTCTGCATGTGAGCAGATAGCTCGATAACCTGCTGTAGCATCTGACTCGCCTGTTCTGTCGCAATGCGAATCGCGTGGGTTGACTGACTGTTCTCCCCCACGCTAGCGCTGACATTTTTGGCATGCTGGTTTATATCCTGAGTCAGATCGGTAATATTTGCCGCCTGACTTTGAATTTCCGAAGATAGCTGTTTAATTTCTTTCGCTATAACCGAAAAGCCAGCCCCGCTACCGCCCACATGAGCAGCTTCAATGGCCGAGTTTATCGCCAGCAAGTTGGTCTGCTTAGAGAGTTTGTTGATGCCATCGATATTGTCATTGATACCTTTTAGCACAGCAATTAATTCATCAATGTAACCAATACCTTCCTCTGAATGGCGCTCAATAAGACCAACGAGTTCAAAAAGCTTTCCCATTCCCTGACTGGCCAGTTCATTCTTTTGGTTGAGTTCATCAACCGTCACCAACTCCTGCATTAAGCTCTGACTCGAATGTAATAAGGAATCACGGATAATCTCGACAGCGCTCATCCCTGAAAGAAAGCTATCACACAGCCAATCGCCATAGGAATTTTCCTTTCCATCAATCTGTTCACTCTCTTCATATTCTGTTGGCAAGGCCAATTCTGGCGATTTTACCTCTAGTGTCCGGTGCCATTTACGCCCAATCCATCGTTTTAAATGTGTGTACATCGTCAGAAGATCTCCAGGTCGCCAAATATCAATCAGGTAAAGGCCTTGGCTACAGCCTCACTGACCAGAATGCACTACGCATAAAGTTATCGGCAGTTGATGTACAAAGTTTAGGGTTATTGTTGTTTGGTAAAAATTTTGTGTTTTTTATGTAATTAAAAAGAACATTAAAAATAAAGAGTTAAGCACACAGTAAAAACAAAAATGGAAACTAATTCCGTTTATTTATGGAAAATTTAATATCCCCTTCTATGCTAAATAACAGGCTCTTAGATGACAGCCTGCAGGTGCATAAATCAAACAGGAGAGAAATAATGGGGAAATCGTTAGTCAGAATCGGGATTTTTGAAGTTGAGGACGCTGAGCTGTCAAAAGTGCCAGATACCCAATTAAACAGCCACACGTTAAGCATTCCATGTAAATCAAATACCGATTTATGTATGCAGCTTGATGGGTGGGACGAGCATACAACCGTTCCTGCCGTGCTCGACGGTAAAAATGCGCTGCTATATCGCAACCACTACGATCGCCAAAGCGATGCGTGGGTTATGCGCTTTGCCTAATCACTTAGGGTATTACGGCAAACAATGCGGCTTGATAAGCCAGATTGAGGCGTTATCACACCCTGTCTGGCCTTATCTCTCGGATATCTTGTAAACCTAAATAATTGGAAACGGCATCCATTTTATATGTCACTAATGCGCATCTTGAACTTGCTCCGCATCCGGCGAGGGTAGCACTGGGGGCTCCTCGGGCTTAGTTTGAGCGAAGATGTAATCTAATATGGCTCGCGTCGTTGGAGCCGCCGATACCCCATCTCCTCCCCCATTTTCGAGAATAACCGCGATCGCTACTTTAGGATTGGAATAAGGGGCGAATGCCGTATAAAAAATATGATCGCGCAGTTTTACTGGGATCATCTTGGCGTTATAAACCTGATCCTGTTTCAAACCAAACACCTGAGAGGTTCCTGATTTAGCGGCAATTTCATAAGGCGCCGTATGGAAATATTTATACCCTGTACCATTCGGGTAATTCGCCATCCCAAACATCCCTTTTTTTACAATATCCCAGACGGGAGATTTAGGGTCGGCGACCTGCACATGCTCTTGTTGCTGATAGCGCTCGACATGATTTCCCTGTTTCATGGAATACATCAAGTGCGGCGTTTTCGTATTGCCGTTGTTGATAAGCGTACTTAAGGCTTTTACCATTTGAATCGGCGTAGCCGTCCAATAACCTTGACCAATCCCCACAGAAATAGTGTCGCCTTGATACCACGCCTTTTTGTGAACCTTCAGCTTCCACTCACGATCGGGTAAGACGCCCTTAGCCTGCTCCATCAGGTCAATGCCTGAATATTGCCCATAGCCAAATTTACTCAACCAGAAATGAATGCGGTCAATCCCCATTTCATAGGCGACCTGATAGAAAAAGGTATCCGCCGACTCTTCGATTGCCTTCGTCACATTCAGCATTCCGTGGCCGGTTTTTAGCCAGTCACGGTAGTGACGATTCGTACCCGGCAGAACCCACGTGGGTTGACCAAAGAATGTCGTCTGTGGCGTGATGACGCCAGCCAACAGCGCAGACGTCGCCATAAAAGGTTTGACGGTAGACGCCGGCGGATAAATGCCCTGCGTGACGCGGTTTATCAGCGGTAAGTCTGGGTTGTCTAGCAATGCCTGATAAGACTTGTAAGAAATACCATTAACAAACGGATTGGGATCGTAGCTCGGGCTGGAAACCATTGCTAAAATGCCACCGTCGCGCGGATCCATCACCACGACCGCCGCACGTTGGCCTTTCAATAATTTCTCGATGTATTGCTGTAGATGCAGGTCAGTAGTCAGATAAATATTTTTACCCGCCTGAGGCGGTATTTCTGTCAGTTCACGCACGATACGCCCATGACTGTCGACCTCGACTTCTTGCGACCCCGTCTTTCCATGTAGTTCTGACTCGTAAAAACGCTCGATGCCCTGCTTACCAATATCATGATCGGCAGCATAATTTTCCGATTCGCCAGCATCATCTAACCGCTTCGCATCACGATCGTTAATCTTTGAGACGTAGCCCACCACATGCGCGAGCTCTGCACCATAAGGGTAGTTGCGCTGCTGATAGCTACTGATAGACACACCAGGAAACTCGAATTCGTTAACCGAAAAACGAGCCACTTCAACGTCAGTTAAGGCTTCTTTTAAAGGCACTTCGGCAAAACGCCTCGATGACTTCATGGCCTGGTGGAAGTTATCGATATCGTCCTGCGTCAAATCCACTATCGGAGTTAATGCCTTGAGCGTTGCATCGAGATCGGCAATTTTACCTGGGATAAGTTCGATTTGATAAAGCGTTTGGTTTTGGACGAGAGGAATACCATTGCGGTCGTAGATAAGCCCTCGAACGGGGGCAATCGGCAACGTTTTAATATCATTAGCATTCGAGCGAGTCTGATACTGCTCATGCTCTTCAACCTGCAAATGATACAAGTTGAATACTAAAACGCCGAATAGTAGGACGACCACCACCGCAGCAATAATTGAACGGCGGACAAACAGCGTAGCTTCAGCGCTGTGATCGCGTAGTAGTTCAGGCAAACGACTCATGGCTTAGTCTACAGGACGCGTACTACCTGTAATATTCACTCAGCAGGAAAAGGGACGCTAAGACTAAACACTCTAAGAAGCTAGGGAAACCAGATGGATGCTAATGACTCGTCATCATTGTTTCAGGATGTGAATATTTTCAACGGGTATGACAAGGTGTAACTATTATGGACATCGTGGTAAGTATAAACGGCCTAAAGCTAGGCCGTTTACGTTTTACATCAGCTAATAATGGATGATGTCGGCGCTTGAATATCCTTCGGGTTTGGCCCAAAGCGGTTGGTGCCAGGCTGGCTATCGAATACGGCAAAAATAATCAAGACGAACCAGCCAACGATAGGAACCAGACCGATCAACACCCACCAGCCGCTGCGGTCGGTATCATGCAAACGGCGCACCATGACGGCAATCGAAGGGATAAGCACTAACAGACCGTAGATAATGGTTAATGCACCTTCGCCCTCTTCATTACTCCAGCCCAGCGCATCCTGCACAAACCCAAGAAGTACGGTAATAATGGCGTTAACTAGCACAAACCACCAGTATTCCCTACGTCTAGCGCGATCGCGAAAGTTAAAATAGTTTTTTAGAACCTTTAAATACCAATCCATCGTTCGTCCTTATTTCTAGCACCGAAACTTCATCTGGCTGCAGCGATTGCTGCCATGTGATAGTTACGCAGGTTTAATAAGAATTAATTATGTCTCGTTGCGATAGTTTCATCCACTGTATGTCCATAAAATTGGCACATAATTTATCCAGAAAACCGTAAAGTATGCAAAAAAAGGAAAAAGTGCATACTTTGCCTTCTGGGATTGATGCAAATCATGTCTATGCCCCGCCTCCTCTGTTATAAATCCCACCGCTTTAAGTCATACAAAATAATGAGATACCTAGGAAGCAATATGCCACTCAACTTAAAAGCGCTACCCTATACCCTCGCTCTGATCTTCAGTACGTTACCTCTTTATACGCAGGCAGATACCACGCCAGCACCTCAGCACCCGCTCAAACTGGCAATCGGTGAAGAGCCGACAGAAGGCTTTGATCCTTTACTCGGCTGGAGCCACGGTAGCTATCTGCTGCTACACAGCCCATTACTGAAACAGAAAGCCGACCTGAGTTGGGACAATCTACTCACCGAAAAAGTCACCAACAGCGAAGATGGTAAAATCTGGACCATCACCCTCAAACCTGGACTCAAATTTTCAGACGGCTCGCCACTGGCCGCTAAAGACGTTGCTTTTACCTATAATCAAGCTGCTCGCGGCGGCGGAAAAATCGATATGGGTAACTTTGCCTCTGCAAAGGCATTAGATGAGCATCGCGTAGAGATCGTATTATCCGCGCCGCAAAGCACTTTTGTTAACGTATTAGGCTCGTTGGGCATTGTTTCAGCAGAAAAATATGATGCTAAAACCTATGCACAAAAACCGATTGGCGCAGGCCCCTACCGCTTAGTGAGTTTTCAGCCAGGGCAACAGTTGATTGTGGAAGCTAATCCTTACTACGCTGGGCATAAAAACGACTTTAACAAGCTTGTCTTCGTCTTCTTAGATGAAGACAGCGCCTATGCTGCCGCCCAAAGTGGTCAGCTAGGTTTAGTGCGCATTCCGCCTTCATTATCCGTCACGCCGCAAAATGGCCTAAAGCTTTGGGTTCGCCCCAGCGTTGAGAACCGCGGCATCGTATTCCCGATGACGCCAGCAGGAAAAAAAGACGCCAATGGTTATCCAATTGGCAACAATGTAACTGCCGATGTCGCCATTCGCCGCGCCATCAACTACGCCATTAACCGCCAACTGCTCGCCGATCAGCTGATGGAGGGCCATGCCATCCCCGCCTATAGCGCCGTGCAAGGCCTCCCGTGGGATAGCAAAGATGCGGCGTTTAAAGATGGCGATCTGACTAAAGCGAAACAAATTTTAGATGAAGCCGGTTGGAAAATGGGCAGTGACGGTGTGCGCGCCAAAGACGGATTAGAAGCGAGATTGACGCTGTGGTATACCAGCGGCGACAGCACCCGTCGCGACCTTGCACAGGCCATACGCGCTATGTTGGAACCGCTCGGCATCAAGATGGATCTGCAATCCGGTAGTTGGGAAACCGTCGAACGCAATATGCATGCCAATCCAACCCTGTTCGGTTGGGGTAGCTTAGACCCCATGGAGCTCTATCATCATTACAGCAGCAAAGCCGCGGGCGTGGAATACTACAATCCGGGCTACTACAGCAATAAAGCCGTTGATGCGCATCTACAGCAGGCATTAGATGCACCGACATGGCAGAAAGCCGTGCCTTTCTGGCAGCAGGTAGAATGGGACGGCAAAACCGGCGCGGGCGTTAAAGGCGATGCGGCATGGGCTTGGCTGCTCAATGTACAACATACCTACCTTGCTAACCCGTGTATCGACTTAGGCAAACCTGCGCCTGAAATTCATGGTAGCTGGTCAGTATTGAACAATCTGCAAGATTGGAAGTGGACGTGCAAGTAAAGCACCTTGTCAAAGCGAGCCTCAGTCGGGGCTCTTCTCATACGCTACGCAGGGTACTATTGACTCTGCTAAGGCTCGCTTGCCTGCTGACCTTAGTGTCAGCGGGCACTTTCACGCTACTCAGTTTTTCACCGATAGATCCCATCCGAGCCTATATCGGCAACGATTTGTTGCATGTTCCGCCGCAGCAATACCCGCTGATCGCTGCGCGTTGGGGCTTGGACCAGCCTTTATGGCTGAGGTTTTGGCACTGGTTCTCACAGGTACTGCAAGGCGATCTCGGCTATTCGATGCTATATAACGCCCCTGTTGCCGATGTCATTGGCGAACGCTTTGCCACGTCTTTTGCGCTTTTGGCCGGTGCGTGGCTGTTATCAGGCGGACTAGGTTTGCTAATGGGATTTGCCGCTGGACGCTATCTTCATCGCTGGCCAGACAGGTTCATTTGCCGCCTAAGTTATCTATTATCTTCTCTGCCCACCTTTTGGGTCGGTTTACTGTTGTTAGTGGTTTTTGCTGTGCACTGGCAGTGGTTTCCGGTTTGCTGCGCGTGGGAACCCGGCAGCGATGCCCAAGCAGCCAGCATCGGCGAGCGGATTCATCATTTGGTTTTACCCATGATAGCGCTGAGCCTGATGGGATTGGGGCAAATCGCGCTGCACACGCGCGAGAAAATCGCCGAGGTGATGAGCAGTGACTTTGTACGCTATGCTCGGGCACAGGGTGACGGCGGCTGGTCATTGCTCCGCGTGCAGGTGCTACGTCATGCCCTCACGCCGGCACTCTGCCTGCAGTTTGCCTCTGTCGGAGAATTACTCGGTGGATCGCTGCTAGCCGAAAAAATCTTTGCTTATCCTGGACTGGGACAGGCTACCATCGACGCAGGACTTCGCGGCGATATTCCCTTACTGATGGGCATCGTACTCTTCAGCACCCTATTGGTGTTTTGCGGCAACACGCTGGCTGCACTGCTACTCGCAAGAATGAACCGCATTCTGGAGCACAAATAATGTTGAATAATCCCGCTCCAGCGCTGCTGCGTTTTGTGCTTTCCGCTTTGCTCCTCACGCTATTAACCGCGTATGGCGTCTCTCTACTTTCAGCCGATATCCCCTTGGACTTGCTAGCGCGGTATCAAGCACCCAGCGCCGCTCATTGGTTCGGCACCGATAATCTGGGACGTGACCTGTGGCTACGTTGTTTTCAGGGAGCCTTGACCAGTTTGCAGATAGGCATCGGTGCGGCACTGTTCAGCGGTATTATTGCCATGCTGGTAGCGAGTCTTACCTTAATTCATCCCTCTATCGATCACCTGCTGCGCTTGATTATTGATACGCTGCTCTCGTTGCCTCATCTGCTGCTATTGATCTTAATCTGCTTCACCGTGGGCGGCGGTAAGCAAGGCGTCATATTGGCTGTCGCATTGACCCATTGGCCGAAGCTGGCGCTGATCTTACGCGCAGAAGCGCAGCGTATTCGTACCAGTGACTATATGACACTGGCGCAGCGCTTGGGTAATAGTCGCTGGCACTGCTGGCGAGCACATTATCTCCCCGCGCTGACTCCCCAGTGGTTTGTCGGTACGCTGCTCATGTTTCCTCATGCCGTGCTGCACAGCGCGGCGCTGAGCTTCCTCGGGTTCGGATTAGCGCCCCATGAGCCTTCATTGGGAATTTTGCTTGCCGATGCGCTGCGTTTTCTCAGCAATGGCTGCTGGTGGCTAGCCGTGTTTCCAGGGCTCATTCTGTTGCTGATCGTTTTACTATTTGATCAATGTGCCCGCGCAATCCAACAGCTGTGGCTAAGGAATCAATCATGCTGAGTTTCAAACACCTCACCATCGAAAGTGCTCGCTATAGCTGGTTTGGACGCAAACGTTGGTCGCCGATCCTTAGCGATATCAACCTCACGCTGCACCGTGGAGAAATTGTGGCACTCGTGGGCGGCAGCGGCGAAGGCAAAAGCCTGCTGTTACAAAGCGCTCTGGCTCTTCTACCACAAAATTTACGTATGCAGGGAGAGATCCTGCTAGAAGGCAAAACGCTAGATGAGCAGCAATGCCAGCAGCTACGAGGTAATACACTCTGCTATGTGCCACAAGGTGTGAGTTCGCTGAATCCGCTGTTAAAAGTGGGCACTCAACTGAGCCGTAGCCTACAGCTGAGCGGCAGCCATACCTGCGCTCTCGCGCTGGATCAGCAAATTAAACATTATCAGTTGCAGGCCGACGTTCTGTTTAAATACCCGCGCCAACTCTCAGGTGGTATGGCAAAACGAATTTTGGCCTGTAACGCCGCGCTGAGCGGCGCACAATATATTCTGGCAGACGAAATAACTGCTTGGCTCGATGAGCCCTTGGCCTGTCAGCTCCTGCAACAGCTGCGAGAACTCAGTGCTCAGGGTGCCGGTGTATTATGGGTCACACACGATCTGTCATTAGCCTCTCGCTTCGCCGATCGCATCGTCGCGCTCAATGATGGGCAGATCAGCGATGATATTTCGATTGATGACTTAAAGAGCGGAAACGGAAGTCCTACGCTTCGTAGGCACTGGCAGGCACAGCCAGAATATCACCCGCTGTTTGCTCACAACGACGCATCATTTCCGATGAGGGGCGTGTAATGTTTTGCGTGTCTCAACTCACCATTGAGCAAGATCATCGAACGCTATGGGATAATTTCTCCCTTAGCGTAGCCACTGGCGAACGGATAGGTATTTCCGCACCCAGTGGCTATGGGAAAACGACATTGGGTCGCGTGTTAGCCAATTGGCAATCATGTTCAAGTGGCCAAATCACGTTAGATGGTATGCCTTTGCCGCCAAACGGCTATTGCCCCGTTCAGTTGGTTCCCCAGCATCCAGAGCTCACCTTCAATCTCTACCGCACCACCGGACAAGCATTACACGACGCATGGCAGCCCGACGACATGCAACTCGCACGCTTTCATGTCAAACGCGAGTGGTTAGCACGTAAGCCAAACCAACTGTCCGGCGGCGAATTAGCCCGTATCGCTTTGCTACGGGCTCTCGATCCTCGTACTCGTCTGCTGATAGCGGATGAAGTCACCGCCCAACTCGATCCTCACATCCAACGCGATATCTGGCAGCAACTGATTATTGAGTCGCAGCAGCGCCCACTGAGCATGATTATTTTCAGTCATCAAACCGCACTACTAGAGCAGATCTGTTCACGTATCGTGACAGTTAAGGCGTAAAAAGGCCGCTTAATGCTAAGCCGTTCACTTAAGCTCGATTTTAGGGGGAGCACACCGATGGGGTCGTAGCGGCGTAAGCCGCC
>NZ_KV824233.1:364965-396920 GCF_001816025.1 Hafnia sp. HMSC23F03 | reverse complement strand
CCGCCTCTCGGCGGTCACGACACTGCTTTATTGCTTTGATTATTCTAGTAAATTTCCTTGGTACCCGGGACGAGACTTGAACTCGTACAGCCTTACAGCCGAGGGATTTTAAATCCCTTGTGTCTACCGATTCCACCACCCGGGCTAAGGAAATTTGGAGGCGCGTTCCGGAGTCGAACCGGACTAGACGGATTTGCAATCCGCTACATAACCGCTTTGTTAACGCGCCAAAATCTTTAGCTTTAAGCTTAAGCTCGCACTTTCATGCCAGCCTTTTAAATTTGGAGCGGGAAACGAGACTCGAACTCGCGACCCCGACCTTGGCAAGGTCGTGCTCTACCAACTGAGCTATTCCCGCTTAGTATTTAAGTCAGTTAACTTCACCAACTTAGCTACTTGTATCTTCTGGCTTTTCATCGTTGCCGTCTGATGCGATGCATTCTACTTATCTCACGAACTGCGTCAACATCATTTTTATCTCATAACGACTGTTTGCTGATTTTTAACGCATTTCGATCACGGTTCGAGCAAATCATTCCGTGCAGCGTTCAAATATTGGAACATGGACCAGAATGTCAGTACCGCAGCGATGTAGAGCGCAATGACGCCAGCGACGATAACATAGCCATCTGGGCGCCACAGTAACGCAACCAGCGATAGCATTTGCGCAGAAGTTTTCACCTTACCAATCCACGACACAGCCACACTACTCCGCTTACCGATCTCCGCCATCCACTCACGCAGCGCTGAAATGATGATTTCACGAGCAATCATTGTGGCGGCAGGCAGCGTAATCCACCAAACATGATAGTGCTCCGTAACCAGTACCAGCGCCGTAGCAACCATGACTTTGTCGGCTACGGGATCAAGGAATGCCCCAAAACGTGTGGTTTGCTTCCATCGACGAGCCAGAAAACCGTCAAACCAATCCGTTACCGCTGCAAACACAAAAATCAGCGCACAGGCAAGAGGAGCCCAAACAAACGGAAGGTAGAACGCCACAACAAAGAATGGGATCAGGATAACGCGAAATAGAGTGAGTAAGGTCGGTATATTTAATCGCATAGCGTGAGGTAACTATCTTCCGTATGTGGATATTGTTTGTATGTTGCTACAATGCCCTTAGTGTTTCAATGCATTGTGGATCTTTTCTGCCAAAGCCTGTGAAATACCAGGCACTTTTGCAATTTCTTCCACGCTTGCATTCATTAAGGGTTGCAGCCCCCCCATATACTTCAAAAGCGTCTGGCGGCGTTTAGGGCCAACTCCCTCGATAGTTTCAAGTGAGCTAGTGTTACGCACCTTGGCTCGTTTTTTACGGTGCCCTGTGATCGCGTGATTATGAGAATCATCACGAATATGCTGGATAAGGTGCAGCGCAGGTGAATCAGGAGGTAGAGAAAACCCTTCTCCCTCAGGCTGTAAAAACAGCGTTTCCAGTCCTGCTTTACGATCGCTGCCTTTTGCAATGCCTAGCAACAGCGGGCGATGTTTATCCCACGGAACATCCAGTTCTGAAAAGACCTCTTTCGCCTGTCCCAACTGCCCTTTGCCACCGTCGATAAAAATCACATCTGGGATTTTGTCTTCTTCTAGCGCTTTTCCATAACGGCGGCGTAATACTTGGTTCATTGCAGCATAGTCATCCCCGGGCGTGATCCCGTTGATATTGTAGCGGCGATACTCTGAACGAACCGGTCCGTTACGGTCAAAAACCACGCAGGATGCAACTGTCTCCTCCCCCATCGTATGGCTGATATCAAAACATTCCATCCGGTGGATATCTGAAAGATGCAAAACTTTCTCAAGCTCCGTTAATCGCTGATGAATAGTGGATTGCTGAGAAAGTTTGGTGATCAACGCAGTTTGCGCATTGGTTTTAGCCAATTTTAAGTAACGAGCACGATCGCCTCGTGGCCGAGTCTGAATATTGACCTTGCGCCCCGCAAGCTCAGAAATAGAATCGGAGAGTATATCTTTTTCCGGCAGCGTGAAATCGAGCAATATTTCACCAGGTAGCGTACGAATCTGACTACCTTGTAAATAGAACTGCCCCACAAATGTTTGCACGACTTCACTTAACTCTGTACCACTCGGCACTTTAGGGAAATAGCTTCGGCTTCCCAGTATTTTACCCTGGCGGATAAATAGTACGTGTACGCAAGCCATGCCTGAATCGAACGCAACGCCAATAACATCCAGATCGTCGCTGCTGCCTGAAACAAATTGTTTTTCAGTCACCCTACGTACTGCCTGAATTTGATCTCGAATACGTGCGGCGTCTTCAAACTTGAGCGCTTTACTCGCATCTTCCATGCGCACAACCAACGACTCCAACACTTGGTTGTCCTTACCGGAAAGAAACAGGCGAACATAATTTACCTGCTGCTCATATTCTTCATCGCTGACCAGACCTTTAACGCAAGGCCCTAAACAACGGCCAATCTGATATTGAAGGCAAGGCCGCGAGCGGTTGCGATAAACGCTATTTTCACATTGGCGAATAGGAAACAACTTTTGTAAAAGCGCTAGCGTTTCGCGTACCGCGTAAGAATTGGGGAATGGACCAAAATACTCCCCCTTAGCATGCTTAGCGCCGCGATGGATTGACAATCGAGGATGAGTATCGGCGCTGAGAAAAATGAGAGGGTAAGATTTATCATCCCGCAGTAAAACGTTATAACGTGGTTGATAAAGCTTGATGTAGTTATGCTCAAGCAACAACGCTTCTGTTTCCGTATGGGTTACGGTTACATCGATCTGAGCAATGTTTTTGACCAGAGTCTCTGTCTTGCGACTCCCCACATTTTGGCGAAAATAGCTAGAAAGACGCTTTTTAAGATCTTTAGCCTTACCTACATAAATAACAGTTTCAGTGGCGTCATACATACGATAGACGCCGGGCTGATGAGTAACCGTTTTTAAAAATTCTACAGGATCAAAACGTTCAGTCACTATTTGACAGCTTCTCTGCACTGCACAATCCATGTCGAATCGCTAGGTGCGTCAATTCAACGTCACCACTAATATTGAGTTTGCTAAACATACGATAACGGTAGCTGTTTACCGTCTTCGGACTCAAATTGAGCTGTTCAGAAATCTCAACAACCTTGCTACCTTTGGTTAGCATCAGCATAATCTGCAGCTCACGCTCAGACAAACTGGCAAATGGCGAGTCTGTTTGTGGCGTTAGCTGGCTAAGTGCCATCTGCTGTGCAATATCCGAGGCGATATAACGCTGTCCTGAATGAACTGCACGTATAGCGTTCACCACTTCTTGTGGCGCAGCACCTTTACTCAAATATCCAAACGCGCCAGCCTGCATCACTTTAGCTGGCAGTGGATTCTCGGTATGAATGGTCAGCATGATGACTTTAACATCAGGGTTATAGCGTAGTATTTTACGCGTAGCCTCAAGCCCACCAATACCTGGCATATTCATGTCCATTAATACGATATCTGCGCTGTTACTGCGGCACCATTTAACGGCATCTTCACCGCACTGTGCTTCGCCAACAACTTTGATCCCTTTGATATCTTCAAGAATGCGTCGAATCCCTGCGCGCACCAGTTCGTGGTCATCAACAAGAAGAACGCTGATCAAAGAAAAGTCTCCCAAAAGAAGGAACTAATGACATGTTTTTACTGCCAGTACGAAGAAGATAATACTGTTTTTTGAACCAAGAATGAATAGTTTAATCACTTAATACTGACATTATTATTTCTGATTGGCCGATGACTATATTGAGATCGCCCACAACCGCACTCATACTAGAAAAAAGGACTATCACACGATCGAGAACACGAAAAATAAACCTTAAAATCAAACAGATAAAAATAAATCCACAATAATACAGCGCTTAGATAATTGAGCGTAAACAAGTCGTTAAATTAATAGTTTTTTTGCTTACAAAGTGAATACTCTCAGCATGAAATATCGATTCCATAATGAAACTTGTTATTCGCAATAACAAATTGAATATATTTTACCCACGCTGCCTGAACATTAGCCAACGGAAATTTTTTATCTTTACGAGAGAGAATGAAAACATTATCACTGATAAAACCTTGACCGGACTACATCCTCAAATCCCTACAGCTGTGATATACTTCGCAGCTTGAAAATTCCGTCACTCAATGACTCTCCGTATAGACATTTGTACGTGATTGATTTAGAAGCATCTCGGACAAAAACACACCACTAAAGGTAAAATATGAGCAACGTAGATTTCTCTACCGAATCCACTATCGAAACTCTGGCCAACGAAGTCGCGTGCTTAAAAGCCACTTTGACATTCATGCTGAAAGCCATGGGCCAAGCCGATGCGGGTAAAGTTATTATCAATATGGAAAAATTTGCGGCTCAACTCGAAGATGCCTCTCAGTCAGAGTCTTTCAAACATGCTATTTGCCAGATTAAACACGCTTACCGTCAATAATCTGCTTTAGATTTGGCTTGCGTTAATGTGCAAGCCAAATCTTATACTGCCCTACCTTTGTTAAGCGCCTCAGCCCGTTTTCTTATGCACTGATATTGCGTAAATATATAAATTACGCTTAGCGCGTGAGATTAACACTCAAGTCTTATTCCGTACGCTGTTTTCTCTATTCATTGCCGTTCAGGCAAAATCCCCCAAATTTATACTTCAAATAAGTCACGTGGTATCAAATGACAAGCAAATGAATGTTGCTGCTTCTCACCAAGTAAAGGATGCAACTAAAAATATAGCGTGGATATATCGCAGTACATATGACAAACATATATTTTTATTTATGAAAAATATAAATACAGACAAGAAATGAATAATTCCGCAGAACGGTAGTTCCCAAAGATATACTGAGTGACTTACCTACAAATCTGATAGACTAGCTAACCTTTTAACCTGTTGGTTGGTGTGATTTTAAAAATGTCATTAACATCAATATTAAGACATATTATATTTTCTCGCTATGATTATAAGTCTATAGATATCGATAACTCTGCAATAGAGTTTGTTGTGATTCATATGCCAGATCAAATTGGGGATGCGATGGCCATTTATCCCATCATACGATCGCTGGAGTTACATCAAGTAAAGCATTTGTTAATTGTATCATCTACGATAAACAAACCTGTATTTGAATCCCTTAATTTGGGTCATACAAAATTGACAATAATAAGTATGACAATGCAGGACCATGCTAGTAAAGATGAAATACAAGAAGTGGCCAAAAACATAAAAGAGCAATATGGCACCCCAGATTTATGTATTGAAGCAATGCGAAAGAAAAACCGAAAGACGATGTTATTCATCAACAAACTGAGGGCAAAAACCAATTTTCAGGTAGTCGGTTTAACGATGAAATGCTACTCCCCAATATGTAAAAACGCCTCAAGAATGGATCAGGAACTTCGTGCGCCAGTGACGATGACTTGGTCAACGTTGATGAGAGACGCTGGATTTCCTGCCGTAAGACCTATGTTCGAATTTCCACTCAATGAAGAAGCATTAATTGAAGTACGTAACGAAACTCGTTCATTAGGGGATTATATTGCAATTAATTTAGAGGGAAGTGTGCAAGAGCGAACTTTTTCACTCCCTATTGCCGAAAAACTGCTCTCGATAATCAAAAGTGAAACAGATATGCCGGTTGTCATCGTTCACGGACCGAAAGGTGTCGATAATGCAGTTAAATTGACTGAATCATTTGAGGGTGTTTACCATCTCTCTTTATCTCCCTCATTAATGCGTTCTGCTGCAGTGATCAAGGATGCTTTCCTAGCAATAACGCCAGATACGTCCATATTACATATGGCTAGTGCATATAATACGCCAGTGATTGCTGTTTATGCCGATTATAAAACACGCTGGCCAGCCATGCAGGATATTTCAGAGACGATTGTGGTAAGCAAAGGTGTTGATCATATCAATCTAGATGAATTCAAAAAAACGCTAGGGCACATTATATCAAGGATCAACAACCAGATGTCTTCAAGGCACTAACTTACAAATAACTCGGGTGCGTTAAGGTAGTCAGTGAGTAAATCCAGTTAGCTGAGATTGCAATTTAAAATCAACCCGCTTACTACTTATAAGCGCCTAATGCCCCTTAGGCTATTTTATACCCGCGAAATTAAAAATTCAGTAGCAAGACTTTAGACTGAATTTTAGATCTGATTTTTTCCTCAGGTATCCTCGAAAAAACTAAAGGCTAGCAATTTTCATGCAAGCCTTTGAATTTATTGGTGGGTCGTGGCGGGTTCGAACCGCCGACCAATTGATTAAGAGTCAACTGCTCTACCAACTGAGCTAACGACCCAACGAGGGAGATTATTCTCCTCCGTGATGTATGCGTCAATTGTCACACAATCCTTACGCATACATAAAGGTGTCCGCTCAGGTTTACGAAATGATGAAAAATCAAACGCTCACTATCGGGTTGGCGCGTTTTGCTGGATTTGGCGCACACAGCGCGCAAGCTCGGTGATATTGCTATCCGGCATACGGTGCTGTTCTAGTGCAGAGTCTAACGAGAATAAATACTCGGCGTTGCTGCCCAACGAGCCGCTGGCCTGGGAAATCAGTGCCGCCACGGTATTCAACGTTGAGTTGGACTCATACAGCGGATGCTGGGGATCGGTGATAAACGTAATCCCAAAAATCTCACGACCATCAGCAAGGCTCAAAGGGCACCATTTGGGCGTATAAACCCCAGCTAGCATTTCTCGCGTCCATAGAAGTTGGAGCTCACAGCGAGCGTTATCATCCGATAAACGGAATGCTAACCCTCTCGTCTCACCTTCAGGTTTGAGGCCAAGCATACGCCCCGGCGTATGTTCTGAACCACGCCCAGCTAATAAACGTATATTAAAATCGCGCTGCCAGCCCTTAAGATGGGCAGGTTGTACTTCTGCATACTCAAGAAGTGGATTCCAAATCAACGAGCCATAGCCAAAAATCCAGATCCCCTGATCTTTGGGGCAGGTTTCAATCATGTGGTTTAAGGAAGCGTCGAGCTGTGCTGGTGTCCAGAACAGGTTTTCCAAGGCTGAGTAGGTTTTGGCAAAGTCTTGCGACTCCAATAATTTTCGAGTTAACACGTTGACCTCCCTACGCAGAAAACAACGACAGTGAATTTAAACTAATCTATAGATGGTTTTAACTCAACTGTCATTATGCGCCGTATGGCGGTAGTGCGGTTATCAAATATTTCGAATGATGTATAAGGCTATGGAGGTTTCGAAGACAATAATCATGATTGACCAGAACGCTGCCATAAATTGAGAGTGATTTTTTAGAAAAGCATGAAAGGATTGCATAATCGATTTGCCCATCGGGCTTGACCACTTATGTGTGTAATAATGCTACTCCCTCATAAAAAATTCTGCAAATTATCAATTTTTGTTGATTAACACTGTGTCATCCCATTGCCTTTTCGTTAATAAATCTTTACCTCTACTCCCCATCGCGGTTTTGCCCTGCTCAAAGTCGTAAGAGCATACCTATCGCTAGCAACTCGTTTTATCACGTAATTACAGACAATTAAGTTTTTAACGTTGCAGTGGTGATTTTTTAGACTTGCGCTACATTTGTTATTAACGCATTTAATTATAAGCATTATTGAAGTATTTGGATTTTTCTCACTTACGCCAGTCGGAAATCAGTTGCTGTTCAGTTGTCATCTTATTACTGAGGGATAGACGATGAAGCTACGGTTTATTTTCGCGATCGCGGCAAGCGCCAGCCTGCTTGCTGCGCCAGCTATGGCTGCCACAACCACCGGTACCGTTAGCGTAACCTTAAACTTAACCAATGGCTGTTTGGTAAACGGTTCACCTGCTCAAACCGGTGTGAACTTCGGTACTCTGAGCTTTGGCTCATCCCCCGCTACTTTCGATAGTTTAACCGCAAGCTTTAGTGGTGGCGGCTCTGGTGGTAACACGTTTAACGTCCAATGTACGTCTGGGGTGACTTATTCAGTCGCACTAACCAGCAGTGTCAATCCCAAGCCAACTACCGTTTATGGAACAGAGGGTACACCTGGGCGTTATCTGATAAGCCCTCCTGCCACCACCCAGGGGATAGCCTACAGCGTTTACGATAACTCAAACATGACAACCGCACTGACCAATGGCGCAACATTAACCGCTGTTAATACCACTGGCACCACCGGCAGTTATGCCCTTTGGGGAAAAATCGTGGGGGTGGCGAATAATACTAACGTGCAGGCTGGAGCCTATGCCGACACATTAAACATAACAATTACCTATTAGCGCGCCATGAATACACAGGGGAGCAGGGTTATTAATAGAGTGGTCAGCTCAATACCTGCTGCATTGTTGTTTTGCTGTGTCGCTGCCCAAAATGCCAATGCCGTCATCTCTGCGCAATTCAAAGCTCAAGCAACTATCGCCGCAGGATGTGCCTTGCTGGGTGCTGGAAGCTTATTTGGCACGCTAAGCTTTGGCTCATATTCCGGCACAACCAGTGGAAGCATCAACGGGACTTTTGTGCAAAACACCACGTTGACGCTAGCTTGTACTCCTGGTGTCACCCTGAGTATGAAAGTCGATGGAGGGACACACCAGACTACCGTACGTAATGTGATGCAGAGCGGAAATAGTCTGCAATTACCTTATCGAATATATTCCGACGCGGCGCATACCAACGAAATTCTGATTAACCAAACCGTTCCACTCAATATAACTGGCACGAATAACAACATTATTTTGCCTATTTACGGCGTATTACAACTTAACGGCTTTAGCCCTTCAGGGAGTTACACCGATACATTAACGGTGACGCTCACTTGGTAAATCAAGGAGAGTTTGATGAGCAAACGTGTCGATTCTATTTATCCTATTCCTTATATTTTTATTGGCACTCTATTGGTGTGTATAGCTGCGCCAATCAAAGCCTTTTCCGCCACTAATATGCTAATTTGGCCAATTGACCCGGCGCTGGGCGCAAACGACAACGCGACCGAGCTCTGGCTTGAAAATAAGGGAAACAGCGTCGCAACCATGCAAATACGCGTGCTTGGCTGGCAACAGGTAAACGGAGAAGAAAATTATCGCAATCAGCAAGACGTTGTTGCTAGCCCTCCCATCGTAAACATCAGCGCCGGGAAAAAGCAGCTTATCCGCCTTATTCGCCAATACCCTACGCCGGCGGGAAAAGAGCAGGCTTTTCGTATCCTGATCGATGAAGTTCCAGCGCCCGATCATTCTTCTGCCAATCAGGCCGGAGTTTCTTTGCTCATGCGCTATTCGCTGCCTCTGTTTGTCTATGGTGACGGCGTCAACTTTCAGCGCAATGCCTCACAACCGGTGCATCTCAATCAAAGCCAACTGAGTTGGAAAACGATAAACAATAATGGCCATCCGGCACTAGAAGTCACGAATCAAGGCGCAATTCATGCCCGTCTGAGTAAAGTATCAATTAACGGCAAGCCAATAGCAGATGGCTTGCTGGGCTATGTACTCGCTAATTCCAAGCGCGTATGGCCATTACCACCAAGCGTGTCACACGGCGAGAACCTAAAGGCAGAGGTCAATAACGACGCTAATATTTGGCAATCCGGCCCGACACCATAATCGGCACTATTCGCCAAGCCGCCTAAGTGAACGCAACCAAAGTCAGGTACAGTCGCGCTGTGCCTCTTATGGTCACACTCAGTTTGCCCAGCATCGCTTACGCCGATCTAGGCAGCACGGATCTGCCTCCGCCTCCCACGGCTAGCGTCGTTAATCAAGAACAGCAGTTCCGTCTAGAATTAGTTATCAACCGTTTCAACACCGGTAAACTCATTCCCGTAGTCGAACGCAACGGTCACTTCTTTGTTCAATCGAATACGCTGATTAGCTTCGGTTTGCCTGCCGATAAATTCACTTCGGTTGAAACTGATGTCAGCGCCATGCCCGAATTAAACGCCCGCTATGACAGCGAAAGTCAGCGGCTATTATTGCAGGTGCCCACCGACTGGTTGCCTAATCAATCGGTATTTACCGGCAACCCGACGCAGCAAACACACGCATTGGCTGGCTCTGGGGCGCTCTTCAACTATGACGTTTATACCAGCCACACGCAGGACAACGCCACGCTCACTTCGGCATGGAACGAGCTACGTCTTTTCACCCCCAATGCGACCTTTTCCAGTACCAGTATTTTACGGAAAAGCATGGGCGGAAATGCTGATAGCAGCAACGAAGGTTTTCGTCGGTATGACTCAACCTTAAGCGGTGTGAACGAAACGAATGCGATTAGTTGGCAAGTCGGCGATTTAGTGACAGGGGCGTTGAGCTGGAGTAACAGCGTGCGCCTTGGCGGCGTCAGTATCGGACGAGACTTCTCCGTTCGTCCAGATATGATCACATATCCCCTGCCCGCATTTTCGGGGCAAACCGCGGTTCCAACCACGGCGGATATCTTTATTAACGGGTATCAATCCGGCAGCACCAACCTTGAACCAGGGCCTTTTACTCTCACCAATCTGCCTTACGTCAATGGCGCGGGTGAAGCCGTTCTTGTTACCACCGATGCATTAGGCCGCCGTGTATCCACCACGCAGCCTTTTTACGTCGCAAGCACGCTACTGAAACCAGGCCTTTCAGACGCATCACTTTCTTTAGGCGCATTGCGGCGAGATTATGGTGAAAAAGATTTCTCCTACGGCCCAGCCGCCATCAGTGGTTCTTATCGCTACGGCGTCAACGACGACCTTACGCTGGAATCTCATGCCGAAGGTGCCCAAGAGTTGGCGCTAACCGGTTTAGGCACATTAGTAAAACTGAGCTATCTCGGTGTGCTCAACGCTTCTGCAACCACCAGCACAATGTATGGCAAACGAGGCAATCAATACGACTGGGGTTATCAGTACAGTAATTCACGTTTTAACATCGGCACCCAGCACAGCCGCCGCGATAAAAATTTCGGGAATTTAGCGCTTTACGACGTGCCAACGAATACCTCAGATCCAGCATCCTATTCACTCAGTAAAAGCAGCGATCAGTACTCCGCCGCGCTATCATTGGATCGTTTTGGCAGTCTCGGACTCGCTTATTTTGATATCAAGAGCTTTGCTGGGGATAGAACTCGCCTGCTCAACCTGTCGTGGAATAAAAACCTTTGGGGAAATAGCACGCTTTATGTTTCCGCCAGCCGAGATCCATCGCAGCAAGACTGGTCACTGGCGCTTTCCATTCAAATTCCGTTCAGCACCTTCGACAACATCAGTCTCACAACGCAACGCAACGCGACAGGCGAACGTCAACAAACGATCGGTTATAACCACGCCATGCCAAGCGACGGCGGATTCAAATGGGATCTCGCCTATGCCAATCAGTCGGAGCAAAACAACTATCAGCAGGCGACACTCGGCTGGCGTAATGAACATATTCAGCTACAGGGCGGCGTGTATGGCCCTTCTAACAGCTATACACAATGGGGGGAAATGATGGGCTCGCTGGTGTATATGGATAACACTCTGCTGGCCGCCAATCAGATAAACGACGCTTTCGTGGTGGTGAGCACCGATGGCTATCCTGACATCGGCGTTAATTTTGAAAATCAGCCTAAGGGCGTGACCAACCGCCACGGATACATGCTGATCCCCGGTGTGTCTTCGTTTTACCCCTCCAAGTTCAGTATCGATACGCTAAATCTTCCCGCAGATATTTATGCCGATACCACCGAGCAGCGCCTCGCAGTACGACGTAATAGCGGATATCTGGTGCATTTTCCCGTGCGCGAGCGACGCGCGGCCAGCGTCATTCTGCACGATCAGGCCGGAGCGCGATTCCCATATCCAGCTCTGTCGCTAGGGAAGGAAAATCAGACGCCTACGTTGGTTGGGATGGTCTGGCCTATTTGGAAGATTTAGAACGGCAAAATGTGCTGCGAGTTCGTACCCCTGCCGGTCTGCGCTGCGTTGTCAATTTCAGCCTACCCGACAATCACTCACAGAAATTAAGCACCTACGGCCCCTTTACCTGCCAGCTTAAAAAATCATCGGAGAACGACTAGCATGAGAGCCATTATTCACTTAATTTTCATTCTATGCGGCGGATTGTTGTTTTCCTCTACTGCTAGCGCCCTCACCACTCATGACTGCACGCTGACCAAGCCTGTATTGATAAACTACGGCAGTCAAAGCTCAGTCGTCGTCAATACAACCTCACAAACTCAGGTGTTTAACGTTCAGATAAGCTGTCCCATCGTGCTCGCGATTGCCGCTCCGGGTTCGATAGGCATTACCTATACCAAATCGACAACAACGAGCGGATCGCGTGCGCTTCTCACCAACGGCACAACGGACAGTATTCCCATCCAACTGGTGTGCGTTACCCCAACCTGCTCACCGGCGGTGGAAATTGGCGTAACTGGCACACAATCCATTCCTAGTTCAACGTTCCTTGGGCTACTCACTAATCAACAGTATTCTCTCCCTCTATCCGTCAATACCATTGTGGGACAATCCGTTGCCGCAGGAACCTACTCCACTAGCCTCACAGTGACGATCAGTTGGAACATTTGTACGGCTGGCGCATTAGTTCTGTGTCTCAACAATGATACGGGCACTGACACATTAGTCATCCCCGTAACTCTGGTTGTCACCAACGACTGCGCCACCATCACCGCACCCGATATCAACTTTGGCAGCGCGCCAGTTGCTGGCAGCTTTAGCTCACAGGCCAATACCATTACCTTGGTGTGCACCAAAGGTGCAACCTATACCGTAGGGATTAATGACGGGCTACACGCTAGCGGAGGGGGTCGTAATATGCTGAATGGAACCACCAATTTATTGAGCTACGATATCTATCAGTCAACCAGCAATAACCGCTGGGGATCGGTGGGAAGTCAGCGCTGGAGCAGTACTACCGCCACCACAACCAGCGCTGACACCATGACAAAAACCTACAACTACGTGGCAAAAATATTCCCCAACCAAACGACGCCACCCGCCGGGCTTTACACTGATACGCTGATCGTCGATGTCGCATTTTAAGTCACGGCTATTGCTCTAAAACCCAGACGCTGACGCTCCCCGCCGAGACAGGGAAATCGGCGGTAGCGTCGTCACCCGCGGTGACAATATCCTCATGATTGCCAAGAAAATCATAAAAACGGCGTCCCGCTAGACCGTCAGTAAGTTGCACATGTTTTGCTGCCACGTCGCCGTTGGTCAGAACCACGACGCAACCTGGTGCCTCTTCGGTGCCGTCGCGAACAAAAGCGATACATTGAGGATCATCGAAATAATCATGCTGCGCCCCATTAGCAAAACGCTGGCGCGCCTCCAGCAGTTTCTCCAACTCAGGAATGATCGGCATGATGATTTCATGATCCTGCTCATCATCACCTTTATCGGTATAGGTCGCGCCAAACAGATCGGGATAAAACACGCAGGGCACGCCCTGTTCACGGAGCAAAATGAGCGCATAGGCCAGCGGTTTGAACCACGGCTCCACCGGTGCTTCTAAAGAC
The DNA here is from genome assembly GCF_001816025.1 of Hafnia sp. HMSC23F03. Taxonomy (NCBI): domain Bacteria; kingdom Pseudomonadati; phylum Pseudomonadota; class Gammaproteobacteria; order Enterobacterales; family Hafniaceae; genus Hafnia; species Hafnia sp. HMSC23F03. The sequence goes on along the minus strand of NZ_KV824233.1, from coordinate 383,451 downwards.
TGTAGCGGCTGGGTATCATGATTCGCCACCAGCGTGACCGTATTTTCTGGCGCGATCGCCACCAGCGTATCGGCAAAAATCGTTGAGAGATCGTAGGCATTACCAGACTTAGACGCATGATGGAATTTCTTATGTAACACGGAGTCAAACAGCATGACTTTATGTTCAGTTTCATTGAGATAGTTTTCCAACGCCCCCACTTCAGGTGACCAATACTCGGCTACCGTAAATAGCTCGCGCCCAGAGTGCTCACGCAGGTGATCCAACCATTGAGAATAAAACCATGAGGGAATATGTTTTACCGCATCCAGACGAAAGCCATCACAAGGCACGGAATCCAATAACCAACGCCCCCAGAACTTTAATTCCTCGGTGACCGCTTCATTACGGAACTCAACATCAGCCCCCATCAAATAATCGTAATTACCGTTCTCTTTATCAACATCGTCGTTCCAACCATCATCGCCAAAATCATTCATTATTTTGAAAATGCCGTTTTCATCGGGATCTTCAATATAATCAACGCCGTTAAAACAGCGAAAATCCCATACGAACTCAGAATATTTTCCCTGCCGCCCAGGAAAAGTAAAACGGGTATAGGTCAACGCTTCAAATGAATGATCGTCGATATCATTGCGATCGTACTCTTCCACGCGGCGCACAAACACACGCTCCTTCTCATCAGCGCCCAATTTGTGATTCAACACCACATCAAACAGCACCTGTAATCCATGAGATTGCAGAGACTGCGCCGCCTGTTCCAACCCACCTCGGTCACCGTATTTGGTTGGTACACTGCCCTTTTGATCAAACTCGCCCAAATCAAACAGATCATAGGAGTCATACCCAACGGAATATCCTCCGCTCGCGCCCTTACTGGCGGGTGGCAGCCAAACATGACTCATCCCGAGCTGGGCAAGATATTCAGCCTTCTCAGCCACTTCCGGCCAAAGTTTCCCCCCATCGGGGTAATACCAGTGAAAAAATTGAAAGAGCGTTGTTTTCTTCATCATGCTTCACCTCATAAAGGCCGAACTCTAAGCATGGATTAAAAATCCATATTTAACCGAAAATATTCATAGCAACCCTAGGTATGAACCATATGCAGAAATCTGAGGTTATGCTTTGCCTATATTTCACCGGAGTGATTCAAAAAATAAATACAACCATTCATAAAATATATAGTTAATAAAACAAAAACCATTAATAGAAATGAATGGTGAATTTGAAACAAATGTTCTCAGAAAAATAACGAATATCCGCACAACTGCATAAAACAAGATCTATAAAACCATTTATTGTTCGCAGCCTAATTATCCTGCTTTAGACATTAATAGCAGAATCATATGACATTTTTTAATTCCATTAATAATTCATTCATGAAAAATATAAATAAAAAAACCGAATATCGTTTTAACGATAGAAAAAAAATATGGCGTCCCAGCATCCTTATTTCTTTATCCATAATTCTCAGTGGATGTGCAGTCATACATTCGGAAAAAGCGCCATTGCCTCAAACCGATCTGAGCCAAATTCATATCGCCGATGCCCCTGAGGGAGCGCTACGTGAGTGGCCAGGAAATCATTGGTGGCAAAATTACCATGATCCACAGCTAAACCGACTGGTAGAGTTAGCCCTTGCAGACTCACCCACGCTGGCCGTCGTTCGTCAACGCGTCGAAATAGCCAAATCCCAGACCGATCGCGCACGCGCTAATGATTTGCCCATCGTTAATTTCGGTGCTGATGTCGAACGCCAAAAGATGTCGGCTGAAGGCGTGATGGGGCCTTTTGCTCTTGATGATCCCGCCGCTGGCACCACCGGTCCGTGGTACACCAACGGAACCTTTGGCCTGCAGGCGAGCTATGATTTAGATCTGTGGGGTAAAAACCGGGCTCAAGTCCAATCGGCCTTAGGGGTATATAAGGCGAAACAAGCAGAACTGGCTGAAAGCGAACTCCTTGTGTCCTCCGCTGTTACGCAGATTTACTGGGACATCCAAACCGTTAAATCACTACAAGACATTTTGTTAGAGATTAAAAAACAGGAGTCGATCATCGATGATACTGACCGCAGGCTGTATAACGAAGGGATCATCTCCTCTTTAGAACAAACACAAACCGAAACCCAGTTCGCGAAAATAGACGAGCAAATTGACGCCTACACAGGCAATCTGCTGCTATTACGTGCAAATTTGCAGGCGATGATTGGGCTTAAGAATCCGCTGCCTGAGCTTAAGACGGTTCCTCTGCCAGACATTGCCAGCACCATGCCACAAAACCTTAATTATGAATTGCTGGCGCGTCGGCCAGATTTGCAGGCTGCGCATTGGTACATTGATGCATCGCTGAGCGAGGTTGATGCGGCTAAGGCGGCGTTTTATCCTGAAATCAACCTGATGGGATTCTTGCAAAATGACGCCCTGCACTTAAGCGACCTATTTCGTGGTTCCGCTCAGCAGATGGGAGGAATCTTTGGCTTAACTCTCCCTATTTTTGACGGGGGTCGGCTCAATGCGAACCTAAGCGTTATGCAAGATAATAGCAATCTCAGTATCGCCAACTATAACAAAGCCGTGGTTAACGCGGTGACTGAGGTCACCAAGGGGATCACTCAATTAGATACCATTACCCATCAAAGAACTCACCAAGCCGTCGTCGTTGCTGGCGATAAAAAAATCTGGTCACTCACCCAACAACGCTTTCAGGCTGGACTCATTAGCGGAGTAAACGTTGCTAAAGCGAAACTCCCCCTGTTAGCTGAGCAGACTAAACTTATAGAGCTTCACGGCCGCTGGATTGATGCCGATATTAATCTCATAAAGGCGCTTGGTGGCGGGTATCGCGCGGAAAGTCTCCCCGTTGCCTCAGAATCTAAGTCCTAAAGTGATTGGCAGAAGCGGGGAAACCTTCGCTTCTGCCAGACTGAATGTTTCAAACAACAGCATGAACAATCGCCATTGTGTTAACAAAATGATGGCGAAAACACCTACTATTTTTCCTATAATTACCGGATAGTTACCTTAAACATGCTGAAGTGGAACTCTTGCTCAATGCTAAAAATGCTAAAAATCTCCGCGGTGCTGTCGCTATGGCTGATGTTTCCCATCATCAGCATTGCCGCCAACAACACGGTTCCTCAGGCTACGACAGCGACGCAATCTGACAGCGGACTTTTACAGAAAAAACTTGATGCCATTAAGCAACAGGTTGCCAACTCGCAAAACGAAAAAACGTTGGGTCTGCTCAACACCGAAACGCTCCAGCTTGTTGAGGAAGCGCAAACTAAGCTCGCCGAACTCACTCCGCAGATTACTCAAATACAGGCGCAGCTAGATGTTTTAGGCCCACCGGCGCCTAATGAAACAGCAGAGGTCACCCAGCAGCGAAAAACATTAAACCGCTCTAAAACCCAGCTAGATAAGCAAATCGATCAGGCCGATGCCGTCAAAACCAACGCGACTAATCTCTCGACCCAGATCAATAATCTGCGCCGTTCTGCACTAAAATCTCAAATTGCGCTTAACTCCGGCAGCATACTTGGACAAAACTTTTGGCTACCGCTTATCTCGTCACAAAATCATGACCTCGCCAAATTCAGTGATTTCCAACAACAAATTGTCGATGCTTGGGATGACGCGTGGTCACCCGACTGGAATACAGGTTCCGCCTTTTATCTGCTGCTCGCGCTAGCGTTCGGCATAGGTAGCCAAGTGGTTCTCGATAAACCACTGAGCGCCATGATGCAACGTTGGCTGCCCGAAGGTCGCCTGCGCCGCAGCGTACTGGCCTTCAGCACGACGCTACTCACTGCACTATGCTTGGGGGTCGGTGCACATTTCCTGTGCTATATCTTTATTCGCCAACCTGATACTGCCCCCGAACTGTTAGAGTTTACCCAAACACTGGTCAGGCTTACGGTATTCTCCAGCCTGATCGCCGGGCTTGGTAAAGCGCTACTGTCTAATCGCCATCCATCATGGCGGTTGCCAAACATATCCGACACGGCAGCAAAAAAACTGGCGCCCTTCCCGCCGCTCATTGCATCAACCATTTTTGTTTTTAGCATTCTAGAACAGCTGAATAATCTCGTCGGCTCAAGTATTGCAGCCACCGTTTTCTGTAGTGGTTTACTGGCTTTATTTGTTGCGCTGATTGCCATCACAATGTCAGTACGCGTCACGCACCTGCGCCATGCCAATGCAGCAAATAACGAACAGACCGTAGTGCGCTCAGCCTTAGCCGGTTTTATTCATCTCGCGATTAGCGCAACCTCTTTCTCCATCATTATTTCCCTGCTAACAGGCTATATCCTGTTGGCACGCTTTCTTACTTACGAACTTATTTGGGTATGGTTAGTTCTCGCAAGCCTGTACCTGCTCATTCACCTAATGACTGACCTCTGTGACAGCATTTTTATGCCTAACAGGCGTTCAGGAAAAATACTGAAAAGCACGCTTAGCCTTAGCGACCGCCACCTCTCTTTAGCCTCCACGCTGCTTTCAGCCATCGGCAAAACCATGTTGGTTCTACTCGCCGTTGTTGCTTTGCTCAGCGGCACCTATGGCACCACCACGCCAATGGCGCTTCTGCAAAAGGTCGTCGAAATTTGGGGAGGAAAAGGGCTCGGTGGCTTTACGATTATCCCTGCTCATGCCCTGAACGCGGTGCTCTGTTTGGTGATTGGGTGGTATATTTTACGCTCAGCGCGTCGCTGGTTGGATAATGACTTCCTGCCAAAAACCATGATGGATCGCGGCATGCGCGCTTCACTGGTCACGCTATTCACCAACGTTGGTTATGTCCTGATTATCTTACTGACCCTTTCCACACTGGGTATAGAGTGGAATCGTCTGGCATGGATCGTCAGCGCCCTGTCGGTAGGTATTGGTTTTGGCCTACAAGAGATTGTGAAAAACTTTATTTCAGGGCTTATTTTGCTGACAGAACGTCCCGTGAAAGTCGGTGATTTGATCAGTATCAGCGGCGTTGAAGGCGATATTCGTCGCATTAACGTTCGTGCTACGGAAATTCAACTGAGCGACCGCTCTACCGTGATTGTGCCAAACTCACAGCTGATATCCCAAAACGTACGCAATGCCACGATGGGTAACGCCCAAGGTGTTGTCACCATCGCCCTCACGTTCCCTCTAGACATCGACCCAGAGCAAACGCGCACCTTGCTGTTGGATGCTTATCTACAACATGCGGCCATTCAGAGTGCGCCAGCGCCTTCGGTGAGTTTTAAAGAGTTAGGCCCAAATGGCATTGTCCTCAGCGTAACGGGTTACGTCGCCAGCCCACGCGTTGTGAGCGGCACAAAAAGTGATTTGCTGTATGAGATTTTGAAAAGATTAAGAGCGGCGGGGATCAGTCTGAGCCAAAGCCAAACGATGGTGATTGAGAGAGTACCTGCGGTGAACAAAGAGGTGTCAGAGTAAAAACTCCGGTAGCGTCATGCGATATGGCGCTACCGGAAAGTGAAGTTATTCTGTTTTTGATTCAGTGAGTAACATATAGCGGCTTTGTAATTGTTTAAACCGATTATCGATTTGCATCATCAATGCCGGAGCAACTTTTCCGGCATTTTGCTGTTCAGCCAACTGCCGTAACAGCTCCTCCAGCGGAGGCGATTTCGCTAACGGCTGCTGGATAGCAAACACCGAGGATTTCAGCTCTGACACGGTAATGTATTTACCTCGCTGTTCATCTAACCCATTCAGTTTGTTTGCCAGCTGCTGTAAACGCGTTTGTGCCAAATTCCAATCATTTAGGGTCTCATTGGAAGCTGCCTGAGCATTTAAGCTCAGTTGCCATTTAGCCGCGAGTTGCTCAACCGCCGGAATTTGTGGCCACAGCGTTTGTGCCTGTTTCACTAACTGAGAACCATAATTTAGCGGCCACATAGCAGGCAACTGCCTTAGACTGTCCAACTGTGTTTGCGTCGCAGCCAACATATCATTGGTCAGCGTCGGGAGTTTGTCAGCCCTATCTGTTCGCAGCGAATTTATCTGCTCTGCCGTTAACGTCTTCGGCAGAGGCTGCACCGTCGCTAGCAGCGTATTCAACACGGGCTCCTGATGCAGAGCATGCCATCCCCATAACCCCGCGCCGCCCACCAATGCCATACAAATCAGTCCAGCCACAAACCCTTGCCAGTGGCTTTTTTGAAGACCGCGTGGATTGTTTTCCACTCGCATGACGACAGGCTTGGCCTCAGCTTGAACCACATAAACCAAAGGCGAATCGTCGCGTATTTCTGTCTCTGATATATTCATCGTAGGCCGTGCGGCCAGCGTACTCCCCCCCTGTACGACATTATCACCGTCCAAATTCTCAAGCCGTAGCGCGGTGTTATGCATCAGGTGATACAAACCATCCAACTGACTCAGATGCTTCAGTTCCAAGCGGGCTAACACTTCACCTAAATGCTCTAACAGCGTCTCTGTTCGATAAATAAGAGCCAAGTCACCATACTTGAAAACATAGCCACGCAGTAACTGCTGTAAACGTGAAGCCAACCATCCTAGAATTTCCATTCTTGCATGAGTCTGCTGTGGCCAAAATACTGGCCATTGGTGGGTGAGTAACCCATCCACGAGTACTAATCCCTCTTCAATACCCGCAATACCCGCACGATGTGCTCTGGCCAACGTGTAATAGGCGGTCGTTTGTAACTCGACACCGTTTTGGCGGAATAACGCCAAACACAGCTGCTCTACTTTTTGCCAATCCACATCAGGACGAGCCGGATGCATCAGCTTGCCCAGTTCATCGCGCAGAGCGCTGAATTCACTTAATGTGCGCGGATCGCCACCGGTACGTAAATGCTGTTCGGAGAAGGAAGGCATGCTTAATTGAAACTCCGTAAGAAGAATTGTGATGATGAAAACTAAGCGGAAACAAACTGCTGCTGTTTAAGATGACGCACCAAAACTTTGCCTTCTGGCGCAAACTCTGTGCCGTAACGCACCAAACCCACGTCTTTTAAATGAGCTTCAAGGGTATATTCCAGATGACCACTGCGCGTTTGCGGTAATAACGTAATAGCAAGGCTTTCGACACGTGGTTCATACTTGAGTAACGTCGCCGACAGTATTGACAGCAATCCATGAGCAGAGCCAGGCATCCCTTGTAGAATTTGGCTCATGTCCGGTAATCCATAGTCAGGCAAGTGGGCCAGCGTTCCGGCTCGGCTATTGAGAATACGCTGCATATTATCCAACACGGACAGGATCACCTGGTCGCGTTCACTCACCAAATGAAGATCCAGCTCACCGCCAAAGTTCTGTGTCAGCATTTCATACAGCGAGGGATTCTGAGACGACATGGCTTAATCCTTAACGGGTTTCAGACTCAAAGCATTATTACCGAGCTCAATCACCCGAGGGTCATCCGGCAACAGGTCCTCACGATCAATCACCAAGCGCCAGCTGTTTTTCTGCGTATCAGGCATGCGGAACAGGCCAACCACCGCCACAAATTTGGCCTCTTTTTCCATTGGCATATTCAACAACGCCCCCGTACCCGGCTTCACCACCACTTCGCGCGAACTCAACAAATCGGCTTTCAGGCTGGCATCACCATCAACCAACAAACTTTGATAATCCAGCTGTTCAAAGGCTTTGCTATCGCGCAACTGATAAACACGTACCATGGTAGGCACCGATAATGCACTCATATCATTAGCGTCAGTGTTTAGCGCTTCGCGGGCATTGAAATCCAGATGAAGGGTTTTTATCTGCTTGTAGAATATCGATTTGGTCACTGAAACCGTTCCATCCGCAACGCTCTGCGTTAAACCACAGCCAGCCAGCAACAGCGCCGACAACACTACGGCACCGGCCTGAAATGAATGGGATTTAAAAGCGAAAATTGACATGCCTAACCTCTCTGTTCGCCGTATTCGGCTGTAATCCTTGGTAATGCCCCAAATTGACCGTGATCTCATCGGGTAATGCGAAGGCAGCAGACTGTGCCGCATGAAGGCCTAACAAACCCGTTAACCCAAGCTGAACGTGTGTTTTTCCCAACACCGGTGGCGGTAGGAGAGCGGTTGGCAACACTAACTTAAGTCGTGCATTGCAGCGCCATCCCAGATAAACCCGCAACAACACCATTAAATCAGTATGTAGCTGCCCACCTGGTAACCATCCTTTGGCTTCCTCCAAATCAGTGGTGTGCAGCGTTAGCAACATCTGGGTATTCACATCAGTACCTGTTGCCCCCAATACCGCTCGCTGAGACAAATTCACGCGGTGCGTCGGGCCTAATCTGGCTGGTTTTTGCAACACAATTTGCTGCCGGTCATGCGCGGTAACAATCGCGGTGGTTTTCGGCGCCAACAGCCTTACCAGCGCCATAACGCCTTCCGCTGTCCGCGTCGGCAGACGCATTACGCTCAGCAATGCCAAGAAGCGAGAAACTGGGGTGGCGATATGCGACGACGTTCCAGGGATACCTAAACCAATTAATCCCAATAAGCACTGCGAGGTTTCATCAGTACCACCCACTTGAAAGGTGGCCGGATAAGAATATTTACGCCAGATACGATAAAACTGGGTAAATATCCGGTGATTGAAAATATCCAGAAAGGCTTCTAACGCTTCATGCCCCTCTCTACCTTGCGCAATGTCGTCCAGATACGAGGTTGGAAGCGGTGAATCCACGCCGTACAAGCCTAAAAAGGTGGTTCGTACCGTCAATGGCCGTTCCGGATGTTCTTCATCTTGCTCTATCGCTTTCAGCTCGCTGACGGGAAATCCCATCCCAGGATGCGGTCGAAAGCGTACCGGATCGTCATGCGGGCTCGCGGTGCTACCCAGCGCAGGTTTTTCGGGGGCTACACGCTCTAACAACTGACAGAAACGGTATACGTTCACCTCTGACATGCGCCCTTGCAGCGCCGTGATTAGCCTGGAATGCGCTGACTGTGATTCTCTTTCCATTGCAGACATTTCCCTGAAGGTTGCAGTATCAACGTAAGCTGGTTAAACAGATGAATATCGGCATACAGCGCAAAGAACCGGCTCAGCATTTCGCCAAATAGGCTGATATCCCCCTCGCCGGAAAATCCGTTGCTATCCAAAGTCACTTCAATATCGACCCCTCGTAGCAAAAAGCCTTTTTCAAAACGCTGAATCAGATGATGCTTCACATCGACAATCGCCGCTAAACGACGGCGGTTTAGTTCATCACCGGTCCAATCATAGAGAGAAAGCGTGCCACGCAGCACTTCGGCGTTATCCATCATCGGCAGAAAATTCGACCCAAGATGGCTCAGCACTCGCCAGTGAAAACGGTCACGGGTCGGTGGATAACACGGCATAGTCGGCGCGCACAGATTACGCACCGACAGCTTAGTTTGTGTGGACTGCACCACCGTATCCAGCAGCGTGCTTTGCAATGCCTTACGTGGTAGCTGGCCGTTAGTGCCGGTTAGGCTCAGGGAAAGATTCTCTTCCGCCAACAGTTTGTCGCTGTCAAATGCTTCACCGCCGAGGATCAACCACGTATCGTGTAACCCCGATGCACCGCGTTTGACGCGGGTATGAAAATAACGCTCTGGTGCGTCGTAGCGCATCATGCCGCCTTTGTGCCGGAAGCTACTAAACGGAACGTAGGTTTGGTGTCCGGTGTGCTTAGAAGAAACCACGCTATCGACCGAATAAATCTCAGTATGACCATCCTGCAATCGCATCGGACGCAAGAGATAATCCGTTTCCAACGGGGAAAGACGTAGCGGATCGGCCTCTAGCGGAAACAGGTTAATCACCGGTATACAGTGCAGGCGTAAATTTTCCGCATCAAACGGCATGTCATACGGCCAGAGTTCGCTAAGCACCACGTCAATTTCAAACCACGGCAACGACGATGGCCGTTCAATATGCTCAAGACCGTTCAACGCCACGAACATAAATTTCTGGCGGAAGGTAAAAAACTCCAGCAGCAATTGATAACCGCTAAATGCACTCTCCCCCTTCGGCCACAGCCCATCTTGTTCACCGAAGCCGAGCGGAGAAAAATAGCCCTCCATACGCCGCCGGTCTGTTTGCCCCGGCAAACGCAGATACATTGCCTGCATTTGTAGCGTAAGCGCCTGATGCAGTGCGCTAGCGATCGGGCTGTCCGCATTCAGGTAAATCGGCAAACGGCTCAAATCAATCTGCCCCCAATCGGCAAGCTCGCTGCACTCAAAGCGCAGACGGATAACCGAGCGCCCATCGGGTTCGGTATCCAGCGTCACTTTAGCCAGATTTAACGGCAGGAGCTCGAGATCCTGTGTGGTGCTGTAGCGGCAGCGCGTTTTCTGCTGACCGACGGGTTGAGACATCACTTCAAAACCACGAGCGACCCGTTCGCTGTGTTTCATCTGCGACCAGTCAGGCTCAAGCTCCACGATGGAAAGCGAAGGAATGGTGCGTAAATAGTGCGGCCACAGCAGACTGACAAGACCTTCGGTTAGCTCAGGCAGATCGTCGTCAAGCTTTTCACGCAATCGCCCCATTAAAAAAGCAAAACCTTCAAACAGGCGCTCAACATAGGGATCCCGCGCGCCCACTTTATCCAGATTAAGCATGGCGGCACGATCGGGATGCGCTTCGGCAAATTCTTTACCGGCTTCACGTAGGTAGCGCATTTCTGCTTCAAAATAGCGCAGAGTTAAGTCATCCATGCGAATTGTGTTCTCATGAGAAAGGTTAAAAAAACAAAGTGAAAATGGGGAGTATTAAAGCAGTGATTACCCGCAAAGCACCGCGGCTCTAACCGGATCGATATTCACTAATCCTGCCAGCAACGTATCCATTCGTCGGGCTAGTGCGGCTTTATCGCTATCGTTACGCTGCGACTTCAAACGCAAAAGTTTGAGCAGGCGTGCTTTTACTTCAAAACTGAGCGCAGGTTCCCATTCAGCCAACGTAAGCTGTGCTGGATTCAGATCCAATTCGGCCAGCAAATGCAGCGCCATTTCATTTTTGCCGTACTGTTCAGCAACGCGCGCCATTAGCAAACGCAGCAACCAGCGATTACGCGGTGTATGCATTCCCGGGCGCGTACTTAACCACGTAAGCGCAGCCTCAACGCCGTCGCTGTCGGCCTGTGCTAAGGCTTCCCCCTCCAGCGCCAACACGTCATCGTCCCCCTGTGGCTGTGTGGTCGTCGGAGGGGCAGTCCACTGCTCATGATTACCGCTGACGTGCTGTGCAATCCAGTTACGCGTAACCTCATCGGCAAACGGTGTTCCATCGTTGTAGGTCATCTCCTCCAGCCCCGGCAGACGTTCTAAAAACATGCCTAAATCACGCTTTACAATATCGGCCCAAGCATCATACGGATGCCCTTGCTTGCTAAGGCTCTGGCAGGCATACCACTGTAAATCCAACCAAAAATGATTTACGCCTTCGGCATACATGCGTTCAACCTGCTCTAACAGCTCATTCCAACTTTGCTGCATATAGAGACGCTTCAACTGTGCCCGATTATCAGCTCGTGGCGGGGTCAAACGGGTATTTCCCGATGCGTCCTGCGGTGGCAACTGGTGCACAGTGTCCCAGCGCAGGCTTTTCATTAGGCGACTGCTTGAAAGCCACCCTTGTGGCTGATCGCGCAGATAACGCGCCAACTCACGCGCCTGATCGAGCAAATCTCGTCCTGACTGAATGTGTTTCAGCGTAGGTAATCCGGCAGAAGAGGCATTGCCGTGCTCTTCTTTCATTCCTAACGGCGCACTGTTTTGTGGCACAACCGCATCCAAACCACCAGACTGCGCTAAGCGCACGTCCAGAGCCGAATAAAGCGCGCCGAGTGCTGGTCGTTCCCCTTCGGGCCAAGCCTGCATGGCACTGTCTAACAGTGCTAATGCCGCAACCGTGCGCTCTACGTCGGCCTTAACTACTTCAGGATAACGCGACAAACTATCTAGCACCTTACCGCTCGCTAGCCACTCCATCGCCATTTTTCGGCTATGGGCTCGCTGCGGCAGTACAGAGTCACTAAAGCGGGAAACCACCCCCGCCAACAGCGTTAAACCATCGGCTAATCCCGGTTCCCCATCGCGATGCAATCGTGCCCACAGGTAATACGTCACCACTCGGACATCTTTGCAGACCGTAGTCAGCAACTTTTCCGCTAGTTGGCAGACGAGATCGGTATCCGCGCCCGATAAGCGGTTAACCTCTTCGCGCATACGCTGGAAATCGTCGTCGTAGCCCGGATCTTCTCCTGCGGGAGCATCGGCGCTAATCGGCAGCAACCACTTGTCCCACAAAGCAACCTGCTCGCCCGCTAGCGCCAAAGCATCACGCCCATTCATACTGGCGGTAATCAGTCCCTGAAGCATTATTCATCCCCCAGCGCGTTGTTATTGCCCATCATCGACATGGGATCGGCGGCGCCTGCGTTAACGATAAAAATTTTGCTTGGCAGGCTAAACCCGCGCAGCTTAAGCAATGCCAATGGCCCACTGCCAAGCTGTGTACGTAGGATCCACGACAGCGTGAGGCCATCCGGCGTATCGAACGCAAGGCGATAGCTGCTTTCATCCAGTTTGCTTACCTTGGCTTTCTCTAACCAATGGATAAGCCCCCAGCTACCTTGGTAATCACCAAACAGACGCGCACCGGCATTAATGCTGGTCCATGTCAGCATCACGCCCGGCTGGTAGGTCGCCCCCGGCCAGTTGAAGCTCTGCCAGCTCTCCATCTGATTGAAATAGCGCAAGCGCTGACCGTCGATAGCCAGTTGGGTTTCTACCACGTTACGCGCAGGCTGGGCGCGCAGTTCAAAGTGCACGCCTTGGCTGCCGTCGGTAAACAGCACATCAGCTAGTTGACTCAGTTGGTTAATGGCTTGAAGGAATTCAGGGTTAAATTGCAGCCCCTGACTGTTGATTTGATCCGGCACCCACGTGTTGCCTTCCTTGTGCAACACCCCCGCCAACTGACGCGTTAAGAACTGCTCAATGCGACCCGAGTTCGAACGGATAAATTGGCCAAGCATCGGCAGCGAAGCGTCGTTGCCGCTGCTGGCAAACGGATAGCGCCCAGCAAAAGCACTATTCCAGTTCGCCACTATCGAGGTTTGCCATTGGGTATTTAAGCTGGCGGCAGAAGGTTGTAGCACCGTTTGCCACGCCTGAGTCAGCGGCTGCACGAACATTTCGCGGCCAAAACCGCTCCACTCCTCGCCAAGACTTGCTGCCATCAGGCTACCGTAGTCCTGCGTTTCCGTCAGATCGACCGTTTTGCCTTGAAAGACCGTTTGTGCCATTTGCTGTGTCATCTGCTGCGGATCGGACGCATTCGCCACCTGTTGCAGCTTCAAACGCACTCGCGTAACGCGTGTTAAGAAGGTTTGTAAGCTCAGCGAGCTATCAGCATTCATCACGCCGTTTGCTCCCGCGCCTTTCCCCATCAGCGACAGTAAAGGGCCAAATGTGTTATCTAACGGGCCGGTAGGACCACTCACACGCTGGTCAATAACGGGCGTTTTCTCTTTATGCAGCAGGTTTTGCGCCGATTTCATCAACGAATCCGATAGCGCTTCACTGCGCTGTCCAGTTTGCCCCTGATAGGCTAGCGTATTTAGCAAAGCAATCAGCGGCGACTGACGCACGTCGCTCATCAGAGTGAGCTGGTCGGTCACATCCGACAGGTTCTGCGCTTTTTTCCAGTGCAGACTGTTCAGAAAGTCCAGCCATGCCCCGCTAAAATCGGTGAAGTAACGTTCGGTCAGACGTGCTTTCAGCGCCTCTGGCGAGACATCTCCCGACGCAGGATGCTTGTTGTCGCTCAGTACCCAGTCGATCTCTTCACGACGAGAAGACACGGCATCGTCAATAGCTTTCTGCACCTGACCTTCCCATGCCTGGCGTGTAAACATGCCAGGCACCACTTGCTCGGTAGTGAACAATGATTGCGCATCCGTGTCACCCACCATCTGCGCTAACCCCATATCGGCATAGTTTTGCGCCACCGACTGCAACATTTTTTGATACAACGTAGCTTCTGCATTGCGTTGACCAATTTGATTGAGCAACACCTGCCGTACCTGCGCCACCAATGCCTGATCGGGCTTGATACGCCATTCGGGATGAGATGGAAGATTTTCGGCATAGAACATCCATAACCCCGGCGCAATCCCCTGCCACAGACCGACGCCCACACCTAACCGCGTGGGTTCATTGGCACCGAGCACGCGAGTCAAGAACGACGCATCGGCCTTATCAGGGTTAGCCATCATCAAATAAGCTTTCAGGCAATCGTAACCCGCCTGAGCCAGCTTAGCGCGCTGAGGGCTATCCGGTGGCAAAGCAGCCAGCTCGCTAAGACTTTTATGCAGTTCTGCTGCGGCCTGCTCACGGATCAGGCGCTGATTTGCCGCATCGTAATGTGGCCACAGTGCATCTTCTAGCGCGTCATTCTGACTTAGCCCAAAACGCTGATACCACGGCACCGAATGGGCGGCACGATACTGCAACTGCCCGAGCGTATTGCCAAACAGCTGTAGCGCAACCAGTTGTTCCATTGGTTTCGCATTGGATTTATTCAGTAAATCAACCTGATCGCGCACCGTGGCGATCTGTGAACGATTCGAGAAGAAGGAGACAACGCTTCCGGTCAACCACAGCAGCGCCAGCACCATCACGGCATAATAAGCGCTCTGCTCCCATGAAAATCCTACGCGACGAGTGCGCGCTGAGTTATCACTTAATACCCCCTGCCACGCGACATCCGGCAACCAGCCGTGCTGAGCAACGCCGGATTTCGCCGCCAACGGCAAACTGAACATCAGCCCACGCAGCGACAGCGCCGACGCATATTCACGCAGCACCGGCGTTAACGCCTGCTGCCAGTGGGTAATTCCTTGATGTTCTAAACGATTAGCCAGACGCAACAAAAAGTCATGGCTGTTTTTCAACAACACCTGCGTCATACCGCGCTGACGCAGCGGCGCGACTAGCTTCTGCAAACTGGCGGCCAATTTCTCCGGCGAGTTTTTCTCGGGGAACAAACACCCCACCGGCTGGGTAATGCGATCGTCCTGCTGCCACGCGCTGTCACACACCTGCCACAGATAAACCGGTGCCTGCTGTTTTAAAATCTGCCCACGTCTCTGCAGCTGGCGGCAGCCCTGATCGATAACGCCAGCCTGCGTGCTCTGCTGCTCATTCATCACCCACACCACGCCATCCAACGGACGGCGACGGCGCATCTTACGCAACCCCAACAGCCATGCCTCATCCGGCTCCGCCTGCACACCACCGCCCCACAGCAATAATGTGCCCTGCCCCTCCAGCCATTGCTGAGTGGTTAAACCCGGCGCAATAGCTTCCACCGCCGTGCTTTCCCCTACGACCAGTAGAATGCGGATTTTATTGCGCCACAGGAGGCCGTGGCGGGCGCGGAGGTGGGTGATATATGAGGCTTTTTTCCTGCCCGCTACAGGAGCATTTGTAACAACAGAACCTCCATTGCTTTTAAAGCGATTGAAAAAATCTAGTGATGCAAGCTTCCCGAGACCAAATAGACTCAATCCATCTACAAACAGTAGGAATAAACAGACACAGAGAAGAACTAAAGTCCATTTAAGCTTTTCAGATTCACTGTCTAGCACTAATACAGGATTAGCTACCCATATCAGAACCCCAACGATAATGAGTAAGCAAAGAATAATAACCCAGGTGCTAGTACGCTTATTTTTCACAAATAATCCTTTAATGAACGGACAACGGGCGGACAGTACAAACTTGGTAGGATGAATCTTTCAGTAAGATGAGTTGATTTTCATTTTCTGAATATGCTTTTTCACAGGCAAGTATCAATGCAATATTTCCAACGGCCTTATCAGGTAGACCAAACGTAGGATCTAAATCAAAACTCTTACCCTGATTAATAGGATGTTCTACTGAATCCAGTGCAATAGTGACCTCTGTAAGCATTTCCGGTGAAACTTGGCTATGCCAAAAAAAATAATCGGAACTCCCTTGTTCGACGAGTTTTCCCCAGCGCAATGCATCCGTGAGAGATTCAGCTAAATTATCTAGCTTAACGGGCCTATGTATCGCCGCTTTTGGTGTAACTTCACGGTCAAGACACCAGTCTGCACGTCCTAAAATAAGTACACTAACGGACTCTACATGATTTTGCAGCGGTTCTTTCAATAGATGTATTTCAACCGAGATAGCTATATCTGTAGAGCTTTTATCATCCAACCAATGATCAATCCAGAGCAAGCCGTCATCCTCTGAGGTAAATATAACATCGCGGATTTGCTCATGATTTAAAGCCTGATTCCATAATAATAAAAATTCAGAATCGCTTATTGTCCCATCGTGTTTTATCCTCACCTTTAAATTTGCCTCTTTATAATTTTTATTTAGACTATTATTTAACGATGGCGCTATCTTTTTCAGCAAAGTTTCTAAACGTTCAGCATATTCATTATTATTACGTTTTCCTACAACAGGAGAAAGTTGGCCTAAACTAACCGTGGTTCCATATTCTTCCAGATATATTGATTTTAAAGATTCTTCTCCATTAATGATTGCTTGGCATAAATTAGACTCACCGAAAGGTGTACAGTAAAACGATTCTAAGAAATGGACAGGCTCCTGACCTTTTTTTATCAGTTCTTTCTCTAGTTTTTCGTGATTATCATTCCAATGCCTGATATAGGTTAAGCTGTTTTCATAGCTTAATTGTCGAAGACCATAAAGCATCAGCCCAAATACAGTAGGAAACAGTAAACTGCAACACCAAAACCAAACTGAATTTTTAACCTCATCAACTGGCCACAACAAAAACGACAATAAGCACACCAGAAGAATAAAACACACTAAAACCACAAGCCATATCATTTTATTTATAGGCAAAGGCTCAGTTTTTTTATCAGGTATCAAATGTAAATTGATGGGCATTTTATTTTTTACCTGCATTAGGCAACGAGGTAATTAGCGTGCATCCACATGCACAGCGATGCCCATGTAAGGCAATAGGTTTTCCATTACATCTAGCGTTATTATCACCTTCTATAATGTTAGTATTGCCGTGTTTAGGACATGAAACTTTATCACCTAAACAGGCGACAGACTTTCCCATAAAAGTGAGACTACTAGCGCCGCTAAGAACAACGCCATCATGAGATGTTTTATCTCCTACGCGAATGACGCCTTGCATCATTAACCTCTCTATATCTAAACAAATTCCCCAACGCCCAAACAGCATGAAAACTAAAACGACCTATAATAAAGAAAAGTACGATAGGTGTGATGATATTAAATATATCAAATATGGTGTCATCGTCATCAGTATAAAGAACAGTAACCTTTCCTGAGTAGTTCATTTTAGTCTGCATACTTGAAAAACCTGATGTGAACTCATGCCTTATGCCTTTATCGTCAAAATACTCAACAACAGGCTTATATTGAGTACATCGTGATACGCCTGAATTAGTATGGTGATATATAGCGGGACAGGTTCTTTTACTATCAATCACATGACCAACCGTGCGTTTATATACAAATATATATTGATAATCACGATATATAAAGTACGGTAAAAAAATAGCAGACAGAGTCAGTGATATTACAAAAAAAGCCAGCATGCATTTTTCTGCAATAAGATTATCATCTTCGATAACTCTGCGTCTTCTTCTTTTTTTATGTTTCATTTTTTAATTAAATTTATTTTATTGGATCAGGGCTATTCACCACACAGCGGGCGGTTTTATCGCTGGGTAAAAAGTCTCTGCTTTTAGGATCTGCTTTATACCGAACAACGGTTAACCCGCGTCCTGGTCCAGAAAAGTCTTGACCGCGCATAGCCTTATAAAAATAGCCATCATAATCGTCTTTATAAACGGGCTTGTCTGGACCCTGCGGATCCTTCACTGGCGATGTTTGATAATAGTTAGGATCATACCAATCCTTTACCCATTCCCAGCCATTTCCAGCCATATCATAAATACCCAATGGATTAGGTGGACGAAAATCACCAGGCATCGGTGATAATATTCCTAAACTTGAGCCTATTTTACGGGAGTAGTTTTCTCGATCGTCTTCACTAGCTATATTTATTCCTTTTCTATCCTCAATCTGAATTGTTCCATCATTTGTAGGCGCTATCACGAACTGCCCGCGGTTACGCGCAGCGTACTCCCACTGAGCCTCCGTAGGTAGTGCAAATGGTAACTTTGTTACCTTGGCTAACCACTGACAATAAGCCTCGGCCTCATACCAGTCAACGTGCGCTGGCCCGTTAGGAATACTATTCTTATCCATCCAGTAGTTTTTCTTTCTTGGCCCCCCCTCAACGACCCTACCTGAGAGATTATTGTAGGCCAAATAAAACTTATATTCGGTATTATCCACTTTGAATTTGCTGATCGAGTAGCTCGTTAGCTCCACTTTATGCAGGGGCTTACTGTCTGGGTTCGCGTTATAGGGTAAATGTTCTTTGCCATATTGCTCACCAAAATCCCCCATCA